>NZ_LWFH01001400.1:0-39908 GCF_001635725.1 Oleiphilus sp. HI0066 | reverse complement strand
TGCGGAAAACGCTCAATCAACTGCAACTCCTTCTCGAGCGTACGCGCTGTTTTACGAACAATATCTAACAATGTTGGCTCAGCCAAATGCATTGAGCAAGATCCTGAAACAAGCACACCATCTTTACTCAACAAACGCATCGCCATCTGATTCAAACGTTGATAAGCGACCTCACCTGCTTTCTGATCTTTTCTGCGAGGAATAAACGCTGGCGGGTCAACAATCACCACATCAAAGCGCTCACCTTCTTCCTTCAACGCTTTGCAGATTTCAAACACGTCACCTTCAATGCTGGAAACAATATCACCAACACCATTTAACTCTGCATTTTTATGCACATAATCCAGAGCAAGCGTTGAGGCATCAACACAGGTCACCTCCTTCGCTCCAAACATTGCAGCTTGAACACCCCAGCCACCAATATAGCTAAACAGATCAAGAACCGTCTTGCCTTTCACATAGTGCGCTAATGCAGCTCTTCCTAGCCGATGATCATAAAAGTATCCGGTCTTTTGCCCTTCAACAACTGGGGCGACAAAACGAACACCATTTTCTCTCAACTCTGCTTCAGTGATATCACCTAAAGCATGCTCAACGTAACTCTCTAGACCCTCGCTCTCTCGCATTTTCCCATCGTTCTTAAAAACAATGGCTCGCGGCTTTAACTTCTTCTCAAGAACTTCAGTAATATCCGCTTTCAACTGTTCCATTCCAGCACTTGAGATCTGCACGACGAGTACGTCTTGAAATCGATCAATCGCAAGCCCTGGCATGCCATCACTATCACCGTACACAAGCCGATAACTCTCATCATCGAAGCGCTTTTCGCGCAAGCTCAACGCAATATTTAAACGATGTGCAAAAAGAGAGCGGTCAAAAATCGCTTTTTTATCTCGACTGAATAAACGGCCGCAAATCAAAGTATTTGGATTTACAAATGCAACACCCAAAAACTGACCCGAGTGCGATTGCACATGGCATTGCTCACCCGCACTGAATTGCTTTAGCGGGCTTTGTTTGACGTCCACCTCGTTACTGTAAATCCAAAGGTGGCCTTGCTTAAGACGCTTTTCAGCGCCTTTTCGTAAAATCATTGTTTGCATGAAAAGTGCCTCTGTTTAGGCGAAAAAAAACGCACACACCTAACATCAGTGTGTGCGTTATTATTTGAAATGTACTTTAGTCTGCCCAGTAGTTGACGTCGAGCTCACGTGCTGCTTTCACATCATCGAGTCGTTTTACTGGTTGCGTGTAAGGTGCATGCTTAACAAGATCAGCATTTTCTTCCGCCTCTTGTTGTATCTCAACCATTGCTTGAACGAAGCCCTCTAATTCTTCGATCGACTCAGTTTCAGTCGGCTCGATTAAGAAACACTCAGGCACCAATAATGGGAAATAAGTGGTCGGCGCATGATAGCCTTTATCCAACAAGCGCTTCGCAAAATCCATAGCATTAACGCCCAAGCCTTTCGCTTGTTCGCTTAAGGTGATAATGAATTCATGCGTTGCACGACGCTCGGGATAAGCAAGCTTGAAACCAGCATCGGACATTAATTTCGCCATGTAATTAGCATTAAGCGTTGAATATTCACCAACACGATGCAAACCATCTCTACCCAGCAATACTGCGTACACATAAGCACGAAGCAAAATTCCAGCATTTCCCATAAAGGCACTCAAACGACCAATACTGTCTGGCAACTCGTCATCATCAATCCAAACGTACTGATCGTCTTTTTTGCCTGCAATCGGTGTTGGTAGGTACGGCAACAAACGTTCACCAACAGCAACAGGGCCAGCACCGGGACCGCCACCACCATGCGGCGTAGCGAAAGTTTTATGCAGGTTCATGTGCAAAACATCAAACCCCATATCTCCAGGGCGAACCTTACCTAAAATAGCATTCAAGTTCGCACCATCGTAATAAAGCAAACCACCTGCTTCATGCACCGTTTTCGAAATCGCTTCGATTTGACGTTCAAACACTCCACAAGTCGATGGGTTGGTCATCATGATCCCTGCGGTTTGAGGACCCACAGCTTCTTTCAAGGCATCAAGATCGACATCACCGTCCGGTAGTACAGGAATCTCACGAACCTTGTAACCACACATAACCGCTGTCGCAGGGTTAGTACCATGCGCCGCTTCAGGAACGATAATTTCCTGACGAGCTGTATCGCCACGTGCATCATGATACGCCTTGATCATCGCAACACCCGCAAACTCGCCCTGCGCTCCCGCCATTGGTGTTAACGAAACGCCTGCCATGCCGGTTACTTCTTTAAGAATCTCTTGCAACTCGTAAATGCAAGAAAGATAGCCTTGGCTGTGCGATTGAGGCGCTAAAGGGTGACGAGCCAGATGCCCCGGCAAACTTGCAGCTTTATGTGCACCGCGAGGATTGTATTTCATCGTACAGGAGCCTAAAGGATAGAACTGCGTATCGATGGAAAAGTTTTTACGCGATAGATTCGTAAAATGACGAACAACTTGCAGTTCAGATGCCTCAGGTAATTTAGCCGCATCTTTACGACGAAATTCTGCAGGAATGCCAGAAAGCTCAGCCTTATTACTTGGCGCTTGAGCGGTCGCTCGACGACCCGGAGAACTCTTTTCAAAAATCAACATTACACAGCCTCCGTTTCTAATAGTGCCTGTTGCATGGCATCGCGATATTTATCTAAATCTGTTTGTGTCTTTGTTTCTGTCGCGCAGAACAAAATAGCGTTGCCAAGCTCTGGGTAATAAGGCGCGAGATCAATCCCACCTAACACTTGCTGGTTCGCCATCGCTGCAAGTACTTGCTCTGCAGACTTATCAAGCAATGCAACACGCTCATGAAAGCTAGCTATTTGCTTAGCCAATGTAACGCCATCTAACTGCTCAATACTTTGAGCCAAACTTTGTGTGTTCGAATGGCTATTCGCGGCAACACGACTTAAACCTTCCGCGCCAAGTAAGGACATATAAATCGTTGCAGCAGTAACCGCCAAACCTTGGTTGGTACAAATATTCGATGTCGCTTTCGATCGTCGAATGTGCTGTTCACGCGCTTGTAGCGTCAAGGCATATCCATCAACACCCTCTGTATCAACTGTTTTACCAATAATACGGCCTGGCATCTGGCGCACGAGTTTATTGGTACAACAAATAAACCCAAAGTAAGGACCACCTGAAGCAAGAGGAACACCTAAAGGCTGACCTTCGCCAACAGCAATATCAGCACCCGTTTCACCCCACTGCCCTGGAGGCGTCAGCACTGCAAGAGCCGTAGGGTTAACAACCGCAATCACCAGCATACCTTGCGCATGCGCCCAATCAGTTAGCGCATCAACCTGCTCCAAACTTCCAAAAAAGTTCGGTTGAGAAATAACAAGCGCGGCATAGTCTTGACCTTCATATTCGGCCAAGGCTGACTGATCCGTCACTAAAGCCTGCGCATCCATTGCTAGCTCATCAAGCATAATTCCTTGATTCTCAACGATGCATTGCGCGGCTTTGCGATATAGAGGATGCGTTGTTTTGGCTACTAGTACTTTCTTACTCTTTGACTTACGATTCGCACGAATCGCCATCAAAACAGCTTCAGCTAATCCAGAAGCACCGTCATACAAAGAAGCATTAGATACATCCATATCTGTCAGTGCCGACATCATCGACTGGTACTCATAAATCAATTGCAACGTACCCTGACTTGCCTCTGCCTGATAAGGCGTATAAGCCGTCATGAATTCACCACGAGTAGTCACATCCCAAACAGCAGCAGGAACATGGTGTTCATAAGCACCCGCACCAATAAAACAAAGCGCTCCGCTATCTTGCTGAGCACGCTCGTTCATACGGCGCATCATTTCCATTTCAGACAAACCAGCTGGAACAGCTAAAGGCTTTGCTCGTAAATGTTCTGGAATTTCATCAAATAACTGATCGATTGATTCAACGCCGATAGTTCCCAGCATTTTCTCTACGTCAGCGTCGGTATGAGGCACAAAAGGCATGCTCGCTCCTACGAAACAAAAAGCCCCCTATTAGTCGGGGCTAAACAACAATACGTATAAAACAAAAAAAGCGCATCAATGCGCTTTTATTTAGATTTAGTGGTCGTCAGCCTCACACACGTCTGCATAAGCATCTGCATCAAGTAAGGCTTCAAGTTCAGACGAGTCAGACAATTTAACTTTGAAGAACCAACCTTCGTCATAAGGCTCGCTATTTACCGTTTCAGGAGCGTCTTCTAAGCTCTCATTAATCGCAATAACTTCACCACTTACTGGTGCAAAGATATCAGAAGCTGCTTTTACAGACTCTACGACACCAGCCTCATCACCCGAGGCTAATTCGTTACCTAACTCAGGTAACTCAACGAAAACAACATCGCCAAGAAGCTCTTGAGCGTGATCTGTAATACCGATCACAGCTGTCTCACCGTCAGCTTCAACACGAACCCACTCGTGGCTCGACAAGTACTTAAGTTCACTTGGAATATTGCTCATACCTATCTCCTTTTCATCAGCGCTTAACCACTGGTGACTTTATATTTTATTTGTAAACACGTTCGCCATTTCTCACGAAAGGCGCTTTAACTATTTTGACTGGGACGCGCTTGTTTCGCATCTCCACATCACATTCTTCTTGAGCTTGAACAGGAACTCGCGCTAACGCGACGGAATAACCTAGCGTTGGGCTAAATGTTCCACTAGTAATCTCACCTTCGAGAGTTTGCCCTTCATGCTCAACCAACACCTTCTGATGCCCGCGCAATACACCGCGAGCTTCAAGTACCAAACCAACTTGTTTGAATTTTAAGCCCTGCTCTTTCTGTGCAACGAGTGCAGACTTACCGATAAAGTCACGATCTTCTGACCAAGCAATCGTCCAGCCCATATTCGCTTCAAGCGGAGACACTTCCTCATCCATATCTGATCCATACAAGTTCATACCAGCTTCTAAGCGAAGTGTATCTCTTGCGCCGAGTCCGCATGGTTTTACACCAGCAGCCTCAAGATCTTTCCAAAACTTTTCCGCTTCAGCTTCAGGAACAATAACTTCTAGGCCATCTTCACCTGTATATCCAGTACGGCAATACATCCACTGGCCGTCTTCCAAACCTTGAAATACATTCAAAGACTCAATCAAAGATGCTGCATCCGCACGCACTTCAGAAACTTTCGCTAAAGCATTTGGCCCTTGAACAGCGACCATAGAGAGCTCTGGACGTTCATTTAATGAGGCATCAAAACCTTGGATTTGCTTTTCCATCCAAGCAAGATCTTTCTCTCTTGTTGCGCAATTCACAACAAGCCGAAAGCCTTCAGGCATACGGTATACGATCAAGTCATCAATCACGCCACCGTTTTCATTAAGCATACCGGTGTATAGCGCTTTACCGACTGACTTTAGCTTAGCAACGTCATTTGCTAGTAAGCGTTGCAGATACGCTTGAGCATCTGCACCAGACAAGTCGACGATAGTCATATGTGACACGTCAAACATGCCTGCGTCTTTGCGGACAAAATGGTGCTCTTGAACCTGAGAGCCATAGTGGATTGGCATATCCCAACCACCAAAATCGACGATCTTTGCGCCTGAATCAAGGTGCGCTTGGTACAAGGATGTTTTATTACCCACTTAACAGCTCCACAAGCTTATTAGTATTGGGCCGCATTTTACCGAAACAAAAGCTAGAAAAACTAGCTTTTAGAAGAAATTCTGTTGAAGAAATGTTCTATGGTGGGTAAGTGTTTTGTGAATGATGTATAAGAATGATCACCACCACGACTTAAATACATTTTAGCACCAAGCAATTTAAGCGCGGCTTCTTGATAATTGAGTGTTTCGTCTTCGCTCTCTGTTAAGAGAAATAACTGCGACAATTTTAAAGACGTCCGATCAACATCTAAAGCAAGTAATTGCTCCATATGCTCAGACTTTACTTCATACTCCACGCCGGTATACATATTTTTATTTATGCCAATGTAATCCGACAACAACTCATACGGCCGCACCGCTGGATTGATCAAAACAGCCGGCAATGCATAGTTAACATGAAGATAAAGACTATAAAACCCTCCCAAACTGCTACCAATCAAACCAGAATACTCGGCAACTTGGAGCTTATTCTCTAGCAAGTCGATTGCTTTGGACGGTTCAGCAGGAAGAGCAGGAATGTCGATTCGGAAAAGATCGTTCTCAGCAAAATAACTACAGGTTTGATTCGCTTTTTCAGAAGCAGGGGAGCTATTAAAACCGTGAAGATATAAAAGTCGCTTAGTAGCCATTACTTTGAAGATCTAGCTCAAACTCAAACTCATTTGCTCGCTTCACTTCCGTTTCGAAGGAACCATCAGAATGTAAAGTCAGCCAACGATACCCTGGAGCCAACTTATCTAAAGCAAAGTCTTCAGACTGCGGTTTAAACTGTATGCATGTTGAAGGAGAAGCCAACCAGCGCTTTCCATCAATACTCTGATCAAATTCCTGATGTATATGCCCCCACAAAACAGCTTTTACTGACTGATCTTTCGAGACCGCATCTAAAAATGCTTCAGGACGATGCAAGCCGATGTTATCGAGCCACTTTGCACCAATAGGAATTGGGTGATGATGCAAACACACCATCGTATTGTTCGCAGAGGAAGAAGCTAAAGAAGTCTCCAGTAAGTTCAGCTCTGAGTCGCTCAACTCACCATGAACATTCCCTGGGGATAAAGAATCTAAAAGAATGATTTCCCAATCACCGACAACCAAGGTTTTCTGGAGCTCTTCGCCCTCGCCGATCACCGATGACATATTTGAACGTGCATCATGGTTACCTGCAAACCAACGAATTGGACAGGTGAAATCAGACAGCATCTCTTTCATCGTTTGGTAGGCTTCGACAGATCCATCTTGAGAAATATCGCCAGTCACGAGAATACAATCTGGCTGCTGACCATCTGCCTTGATGTCATTTAACACGGCATTCAAGCTATCAAAAGTATTGATACCTAACAGGTCTCTACTTCTGTCTGCATTAAGATGGCAATCTGTGATATGCAGCACCTTCACTGCATAGTCCTTCTGGTGCATTGGAGTTCGGCTCTAGTTGTTAATGCTTACACGCTCAGTGCAAATAACGTTTTATTCAATCATTCGACAGTACGATGACAAATTAGTATAGACAAACTAGTCGTTCTGTCTCGTATTGCGCTTTAAGGGTGACAGCTATTTATTGTATTCATTTTTATGCTGTTTCTATGCCCTTAAAGATAAGACGCTATGTTTCACACACAATAAAGTTAAAGCGAACTTGATGGCGCGTCTAGCACGAGCTTCACAGTTTACTCGGGTTAAACGGGTGTGTATCACAAATCCCGTAGCGCAAACAAAAACTCAACCATTCTGATAAAAAACGATTCAGCTGCGTTTTCTCATCCGGCAGATTCATATCTTTATTTGGGTAAGAGTTCACACCAGAAAGTGCTCGATACCCTTTACGACTAATGACCTCCGCAACAGCCGCATCATGATAAAGACGAACCATTAAAGATGGATTATTCAGCCAAGGCCCTGCTGAGGAGACTTGCTCTAGTAAAATTGTGTCGGTGTATTTTGAGGTCTCGATATTTTGAGCATGAACCGTCCCAATAAAATGAGATCCGTTATACAAAGAAATATTTAGCTCATCACCTTCATCAACAAGATGCAGTAATTTCATTAAGCGGCGATAGTTGCTTTCAAACAAAGCATTCAGATGAGAGATATCTGGAACGTATTTTCTAACCACGAACTATTTACCTGACCAATGCTCGTTAACGTCTTGTTTGTTTAACGCCAACCATTGCAAGGCAATGATCGCTGGGGAATTATCAATTTTATTATCTTTGAGCATCTCCATAGCTTTATCAAACCCTATAACATGCACCTTTATGTCTTCACCTTCTTCTTCAAGGCCATGCACACCACCAAGACCTTCGCTATGAACCAAGCCAACAAATAAGTGAATGCGCTCGGTAGAGCCTCCTGGAGACGGATAAAACTCATAGATATGCATCAAATCCAATACATCTGCACCCGCTTCTTCTTGCGCTTCACGCACCACAACATCAGCTGGCAACTCTGATTCTTCGTTGATACCGGCAACAAGCTCAAGCATCCAAGGTGAGTCTGAATGATGAAGTCCACCAATACGAAATTGCTCAACGAGCACAATCGAATCCTTATCTGGGTCATAGAGCAAGACACAACTCGCATCACCACGCACAAAAATTTCACGCGACAACACCGGGCTCTCACCACCCTCAAACAGGCGATGTTTAAAGTGATATCGAATAAGTTTGAAAAAGCCCTCATAACAAGACTCTTCTTGAACCATGCTCCAGTGTTCGTGCGTAAAGTTTGCCATTCGTTACTCTTTAAAAGTTTTTGAAGCAGGCCATCCCATCGAAGGCACCGCAAATAGCGGCGCAAGTGTAAAGTTACGCAAAAATATTGTCCAGAATGCCTAGCAACTGCTACCTTATACTCAGTTACACGTGTTTTTTTGAAATGCATAAGGATTTTGTCTACTCATGATATCAATTAAAAAACTAGTTCTATGTATCGCTATTAGCTGTTTAGCTAGCGTAGGCTCCGCTCTAGCAGACACTTATGACTTAGTAGAGTTATATCAAAGTGCTCTCACCTACGATGCCGACATTGCTGCTGCCGAATCAGCTTACGTAGCAGAGCAAGAACAAGAAAACATAGCATTAGCTAATCTTCTTCCTCAAATCGACGCTGACGCAAGCATTGGTCATACCAATGACGAGATCAAAAAAGGTCCAAACGTATCGGACTCCTATAAAAGTACAACTTACGGCGTGAGCTTAACGCAACCTTTGTTTAACATGCCTCGATGGTACGATCTTTCTGCTTCAGAATATGGATCATCACGCGCAGAAGCTGAGTTCTTAACAGCGCAACAAAATCTCATTCTTAAAGTATCCGAAGCTTATTTTAACGTGCTTCGCGCAGAAGAAGATTTGATTGCTAGCCAAGCCTTAGAAACAGCCGTTAAACGTCAATATGAGCAAGCGAAAGAACAATTTGAGGTTGGATTGATTGCGATCACCGATGTGCACGAGGCAAAAGCATCTTACGACTCATCCCAAACGACACGAATTCGCGCAGAAGGCGCATTGACGATTGCCCGCGAGACGCTGTCACGCATCACTGGCCAATACGCAATAGATCTAAAAACACTTTCAGACACCTACGAAACAACAATTGATCCAACAGATAGTATTGAGTCATGGGTAAATAGCGCTATCGAAAATAACCCTTCTGTAATTGCTGCCCACTTTAACGCCAAGGCATTAGAAATGGGTTACAAATCCAAGCGCGCAGTACATTATCCAACTCTGACTCTCACAGCTGGCTTTGATAACACAAATCTTGATGAGGTGAAATCAGGTATTTTCAATAACAATGTTGAAACAGAAGCGGAAAGAGGTACGGTTTTTATAAATCTGAACCTCCCTATATATGCTGGCGGCGGAACAAGTGCAGCGTCAAAACGTGCTCGCTTACTCTCCGAGCAAGCAATGCATCAACTCACAGCAGCGCAACGCTCGGCTGAAATTGAAACACGCTCAGAGTTCATTAACTTGCGTACAAACTCTCAAACCGTTGACTCTTTGAAACAGAATATTATCTCTCGTGAGAGCGCTCTCGAAGCAACACGTGAAGGCTATAACGTTGGAACACGTAATATTGTTGAAGTACTCGATGCGGAAAGAAATTACTTCACAGCATTGCGTGATTATGCGAGTGCGCGGTTTGATTTCATCATCAGCAGTCTCAAGCTAAAACAAGCTGCCGGTACGCTTCATGAAGAAGATCTCGCTGCGATCAACGAAAGCCTGATCTTGCAAGCTAACTAATCTAGTTCTGGCGCAATTGCATCGACAACCCTAGCGATTGCGCCCTTACCCTTCTCCACCACGTCAAACGCAGCATTTCCTAACTCAGCGGCCATTTTTGGATCCTGAAGTAATCGGCTCAATTGCACCTTCAAATCAGCATCATCCTGCACAACACTTAACGAGCTGGATGCCATGAACTCTCGACATATCATTTCAAAATTAAAATAGTGAGGGCCAATCAGCATAGGCTTACCCAATGCTCCGGGCTCTATCGGATTATGGCCACCAACTTCCGTTAGAGAACCTCCGATAAAAACAATGTCGCTCGCCGCATAAAAACGCATCAACTGCCCCATAACATCTAAGACGTAAACATCCTCATCGGGCAACAAACTTTCTCGCTCACTGTACCTGCCGACACGAAACCCCATCTCATGGGCTAAACGATATGCAGAATCAAAACGCACTGGATGTCGTGGCACCAATATCAATAGCAAATCAGGGTAACGCTGCTTTAATTCCTGATGCACAGCTAGAACCTTGGCATCTTCACCCTCATGCGTGCTCGCCGCGATCCAAATCATTTGCTCAGAATCGAGTCCCTCTCTCAAGATCAGACCTTTTTCGGCGAGTTCTGCGTCAAATTGCATATCGAATTTTAGGCTTCCGGTGACGCGAATACGATCTGGTGAAATACCTAACCGCTCAAACCGTTCGGCATCCGGTTTAAACTGACATAGCACCAGCTGCAAACTATCAAAAAGCCACGAAAGCAGTAGCAAAAAGCGCTTATAACCTCGCGCAGAACGCTCAGATAAGCGAGCATTAGCTAGTACCACAGAACAACCCGCCTTCTGCGCACCATGCAGCATATTCGGCCAAAGCTCAGTTTCCATGATGATTACAAACTTGGGACGAATACGCTTAAGAAACGCACCGACAAACAACGGAAAATCATATGGGGCATATACATGATAAACAGAGTCACCAAATAGCTTACTCACCAATGCAGAGCTCGTAGGCGTCATTGTCGTGACAGTAATACGCTTTGCAGGATAACGAGTTTGCAGCTCTCGAATAATAGGTTCGGCCGCAAGCAACTCTCCGACGGAAACAGCATGAATCCAAAAATCTTGAGCTTGTTCTGGGGCCTTAAAAAAGCCTAAACGCTCCAAGCGACGTGATCGATACTCAGGCGAGCGAATCCCTCGAAGCAATAAGTGCAACAGCACAAAAGGAATGCAGATCGCAATAATAATTGAGTAAACTAACCGGACCATATACAAAGCGCCTCATCGAACAGCTCGCGAGTATACCTTAGTGCGAAAAACTGCCCAATCAATATACGTAATAAAGCGACTGCTTCCATGATTTCAATTTGTTTCGTGACTGACAACAAAACAGGCCACCGCAAACAACTTGAGGCCCTAGAGTGCGCCTTTAAAGAACAAGTTCCAATCGCCACATCATGGATCGATATAAATACAGATCAGCAACCAAGCTCTGAATCAACTTTTGATATTTTGATTGGTGCAGGCCATAGCACGCACAAGGCAGTACTCTCGCTCGCAAAACAGTATCAGGCTTTATCCTGCTCTGTTATGTCACCCTCTCTTCCTCATGGTTTATTTGATGCGATCATCGCACCAAGACATGACAAACTTAAAAATAGTGAGCGCGTACTCACTACAAAAGGGCCGTTAATCAAGAAATCCGCAATTGCATCGGACACAAGATCAGAAGGTCTGATTTTATTAGGCGGACAATCCAAACACTTCATTTGGGATGAAGAAAAAATCATCAAGCAGATTACGACTATCTCACAAGACGACTCATTACCATGGTCAGTCTCTTGTTCTCGACGCACTCCTGTTAGCACTGCTCAGGCTATTCAACAACAGCTAAGTCATATCAAAATCATTGAGGCAACAGCTGACATTGAACCAATACTGGCAAGCGCCAAATCGATTTGGGTCAGCCCCGATAGCATAAATATGATGTATGAGACTCTCAATACTCAAGAGCCTGTGGGCGTGCTTCATTTGAAATCCAAACGACGAATATTGAGACGTAACAAGGTTCTCAACGAACTAAAAACACTCGAGCAAGAAAATCTCATCTTTCGATATATTGAAGACAAAGCGCCTGCACCCTCTCACAACTCAAAACACCAAAGTTCACACGCACCAAGCTCAGAAGCACAGAGCGCGATCATCAACGAAGCTGAACGCGCCGTACACTGGCTTTTAAAAAAAGTGGAACAAAGAAAAGCCGCGCCGCATGTTGCGCAAATTCTTCCGGCATTACACGGCGGAGGTGTAGAACGCGGAACGATAGAGCTGGCTGAACATTTGTCCTCAAATCACATCAAGTCGAGCGTCATTTCATCCGGCGGAAAGCTGACTAAGGAACTGAATCTGTTCAATGTCAGACACCATACTCTGCCCGTTCACAGCAAGAATCCTGTCCGCATCATACTCAATGCTTTCGCAATGGTGCGATTAATCAAAGAACACGGCATAAACTTGTTACATGTTCGCTCTAGGGCCCCAGCGTGGAGCACCCTATTGGCGTCTAAGCTGAGCGGCGTACCCTACGTTGCGACTTTCCATGGAGTCTATGGACATCAACCCGCTGCAAAGCGTTTCTATAACTCCGCAATGCTACGTGGAGTCAGAACAATCGCAGTTTCTCAGTTTGTTGAAAGGCATATACAAAGCACCTATCCAGCACTTGCCAATCACATTGTGACGATTAATCGCGGGGTTGATACGCATTTTTTTAAACCTGCTCAAGAACAAAGCCAACCAAAAGAAAAAGAAGTATTTACTCTCTTGATGCCTGCGAGATTTACCCGATTAAAAGGACATGCATTTGTCTTAAAAGCACTTGAACAATTTAATAACACACGAGTCGAGCTAATTTTTATTGGTGACAAAACAGGAAAGGATGATTACTACAAAGAGATTCAGAAGCTGTCTGAAAGCTCTTGTCATACCGTGCGTTTTGTAGAGCATCAGAAAAATCTGCAGCCGTTTTATGAAAACGCGGATGTTGTACTGTCCGCTACGACCAAACCAGAATCATTTGGGCGAACCATCATAGAAGCACAAGCGATGAAAACATTCGTTCTAGCGCCTGATCACGGAACAAGTAGAGACATCATTGCTCCAGAGCTAATTCCGTACGCATTATATAAAGCGCAAAATGAGTCATCTTTCATTGCTGCGCTACAAAAAATTTACACTCTCTCAACTGACAAACGAAGTCTTGTAGGAGACAATGCTCACGCATTCGTTCAAACGCACTTTGAAAAAAGCCAAACCACACAAAAAACATTGCAACTTTATAAAGAGCTTTGGCAAAAATCCGCTATGGTTAGCAAGCTTTAAATCGATAAATGACGTACATGCTGAAAAACACCTTCATTAAAGTTAATCATGGAATTTTCCATGAACAAAAAACCGAATACTTTGACCCTAAGTATTGGCAAAGTATTCATGCAGTTGAAGGTCATGAATCTGGCAGAGGAACAACCTGGTTTGTGCGCCATAACGAGTATGCACTTGTGTTGCGTCACTATTATCGAGGCGGGCTAATTAGCCGCTTTAATCGTGATCACTATTTATTCTTTTCGTTTGATAAAACACGATCTATCAAAGAGTTCCGAATACTACAGAAACTCCATGATGCAGGACTACCCGTTCCAGAGCCTGCGGGCGCGCGCGTTATTAAAAGAGGACGTCACTATACGGCAGACCTTCTCACGAAACGCATCGACACAGCAGAAGACCTTCTCAAAGTACTGCAAGAACCTGCAAGCAACCAACTTATTAAAGACTTGGCCTATTGCATTGCAGACCTGCACAAGCATGGCGTCTTCCACCCCGACCTAAATATTCAGAACATTCTGGTAGATGCTCAGAAAAAGGTTTGGGTCATCGACTTTGATCAAGCTAAAATCTTTAAACTGAAAGAACGACACCGAATGCGCATGATCGAACGTCTAGAGCGCAGCTTCATCAAAGAACATGTTCGACATGGAATTATTTGGACCGAAGCAAACTGGACCCAGTTTATGGAGCACTACGAGTACGCTCACTCACGCCAATAATCGGCAATCCAAGGACAAGGCTTTAAACCCTTCCACCAGCGTTTTAATGCAGGTAATGACTTCCCCCAATCACCTTTAATCGCATCCGGCGGGTTTGGCCGACCATGAAACACAATGACCTTGGCCCCCTCGGGTTTATCATAGGGCTTGCTCGTAAAACGACGCCAATCACTATGCATCACATGTTTTTTAAAGCTCACGCAATAACTTGGGTCAAAGTAAGCGCCATTAACGCACAAACGCTCCGCAATAAACGCTTGCTCAGTTACGTAAGTCTTCAATATCGTCTCAGAATCAGACAAGTACTCGTCTAATACAGGTTTGGCAAAGTCACTGTCATAACGCATTAAAGACGCCTGACCATTACCAGGTTGATACCAATTTTCTAGCATCAAAAAAGGCGCATCACCCTCAAAGAGCTCATCAATGGCACTCAATATAACAAGGTCTAAATCTAAGAATAAAATACGGCCGTTTAGGCCCAACTTACCCGCATCAAACAAGGCTAATTTGCGCCATGCTGAGCAGTATCTCGCATACTTCCATTCAGGTTCTGGAAAATCTGGCAAAGGCTGGCAATCAACTTCGGATCGAATGCCGGTCGAATTATCCGTTAGACAAACAAAGCGAAAATCGCCCTGTAGATTACGCCTAATCATTGCGTAGAGATTGTTGACGTATTGAGGGCCGTACATCTCACCCCACTTCAAACAGACAATTGTTCGTTGCATACGCGAGCTATCCGTAGGTATGTCGACTTCCCTTTCGTGCGTCTTTGAAACGCTTATATTCCCATTGATATTGTTCGGGTCTATCACGCACACAGGTCTCTACTGTTCGATTCATAGCAGCAACCGAGGTATATAAGTCATCACTATAAATATCCGGATCTGCCTTTCTAAAGATCAAGTCAAATCCCGTACCGTCCTCACGGCGCATCGCAACCAGACTTAATACCAAGCAATCTGTCTTTTCGATCAAACGCGACACCAGCTTGACAGAATTCGCTTCGACCCCCATGAATGGTGCGAAAATACCGCCGCTGCCTTGAGGAACCTGATCAGGTAATACACCAACCATTCCTTGCTCACGCAAAATCGAGAACAAACGAATCACCCCACGTTTCGTGGTGGGCACTAACTCTGAGCCATGACGACCACGCACTTTAGACATGTAGTCTTCTAAAGGCTTTATTTTAGGGGGGCGATATAAGGCAGCCATGGGGCGTAATGTAGATAAATACAAACCAACCAATTCCCAATTGCCATGGTGCGGCGCAAGAACGATCAACCCTTTGTTTTGCTCTGACGCCATATCGAATAACTCTTTGCCCCGAACAGACTTAACTAAACCTAGCGCTTTCTCTGTAGGCCATTCCCACATTGCGCCAAACTCAGCAAAAAGCTTTGCGGTTTCTGTTAAGCTAGCTTTGATGAGTGCTTGTTGCTGTTCTTGTTCTAAGTCTGGGAATGCAAGCTCTACATTGACTTTAGTCACCCGCGTAAGACTAGAGTCACCGAGCCACAACGCTCGTCCAATGACACGCCCAAGCTTTTGCGTTGATGAGTAAGACAGTAACGACAGCAACTTCAAAATGCGCGTCACTAACCAAGCGATGAGTTTATCTTTCATATAATTGAGAAACAGACAGATAGAAACAAGAAATTGGCTGTGCAGTTTAGAGCATATACCATTGAATTACAGCCTATAGTCAACGCAACCGTGATAATTCGAATTTCTTTATGAGTCAAACACGCATTCTCTTACTCTGCCTATCAAAGCCTAATCAAAACGGTTTGTTACAAGGTGGCATGGAGCAGCAAATACTCAAGTTGATCGCATACTTCAATTCGCATAATGATTCGATCCTCAGTCTTGTTGCGCACCAAGCATTGTGTGAACAAGTGCCCCAACAAACCTTCTCTGTTGACAGCACGCTTTCACGCAAAAACCCCCAACTTTCTCAATCCGTACAAGAAGCCATTGACGCTTTCAAACCCGATATCATTCACTGTCATGGATTAAAGTCTGTCGAACTGATCAATGCCTTAAGGCTCTCTAGAAGCATCAAAAAACTTGTCACTATCCACGGTTTCAAAGAAAACTATCCTTCAGTGAAACACGTTGATGCAGTGATCGCAGTTAGTCGTGACATTCAAACACAACTACAAAAACAAGCCGTCACCAGCACCTGCATTGAGAATGGCATAGATCTTTTTAGCGGGGATTCAGGCATCTTGCGGGCCGAACTAATAGCCAATTATGATTTGACCCCTGATTGGCCAATACTGATTTGCATTGGAAGGCTTGCAAAGGTCAAAGCATATTCAAACGTGATGAAAGCCTGCCAGACTTTGCCCGTTAATCTAATCATTGTTGGCGATGGCCCAGAAAAAAAAGCGTTAAAAGAATACGAGTCAGAACATATTAAGCTTATCGGCCACCAACATAACGCGCGACGATTTCTCTACGGAGCCGATGCACTTGTTATTAACTCGACCCGGGAGGGATTGAGTTTAAGCATGATCGAAGCGCTGCAAGCAGATACACCCGTACTATCAACTAAAGTATCAGGCGCAGCCTCACTGCTTCCGAACGAAGCAATTATTCAAGCGAACTCGGTGGAAGAGTTACGCAGTGAAATCTCTGCAAAACTTGGCAATAGTCATAAGGTCAGGCGATTAGCGAGTATGGAAAACGATGCATTTGAGTATGCAAAAACACAACTCACGAGCACGCGCATGCTAAACGCATATCAAGACAAGTACGCCTCTCTAACAGAGACTCAAGCTCAGTTTCTGTTTTTAGGCGACTGCAATACCTGTGGTACAGAGCAACTCAAGGCACCAGTATATGCCGACATAGTTGGGCGCCACTTTGAGCGTTCAATACAGAATTGCGGACTGACCATGTCTACTACGCGTGAAGCGCTCGAGTTTTTCAAAGACTACGAACACCCGAAGATCGAAATTATTTTCATTCAATATGGCCTTGTCGATAGCTGGCTGACAATCAAAGCCGCGCCTTATGTGCTGTATTACCCTGACTCATCCACTCGTAGATTTCTTCGACGCTGGGTAAAAAAATGGAAGAAATACGGTCGAAAAATAGGGATAGGCAAACTATTTGGCATGCAAAACCAAGTTCCTTTGAACGAATACAAAGAAAATATAGAAACCATCATCAATAAAACGCAGTCCTCCGTGGTGTTGATCGAAACAGCCCCCAATCACGATAAATCTCGCAACCAAGCGATTAAAGCTTATAATGTCGCTCTCGCCGAACTGGCTCAAAAACACAGCAAGACCTCTCTCATAAAATGCTACGACGTATTTGAACGCAATATGCAAACACACTACGACGACCCAACGCATTTTTCAGCAGAGGGGCATCAATTACTTGCAGAACAAATCTTGAAAGAAATGGATAAAACAACAGCATGACAACGCCAACGCGCAAAGCACTTTTACTCGATAGAGATGGCGTTATTAACGTGAACCATGGCTACGTGCATCGCCAAGAAGACTGCGATTTTGTTGATGGCATTTTCGATCTTTGCAAAGAGGCGCAACGAAAAAGCTATGCCATTATTATCG
This sequence comes from Oleiphilus sp. HI0066, assembly GCF_001635725.1. Taxonomy (NCBI): domain Bacteria; kingdom Pseudomonadati; phylum Pseudomonadota; class Gammaproteobacteria; order Oceanospirillales; family Oleiphilaceae; genus Oleiphilus; species Oleiphilus sp. HI0066. The sequence goes on along the minus strand of NZ_LWFH01001400.1, from coordinate 22,314 downwards.
TGACAAATCAGAGCGGCATCGCACGCAAATACTACGACGAAGCGACGTTCCAATCTTTTACACATTGGATAGAATCCATGTTTTCTAAGCAGGGAATTCGCGTTCAGCATACTTATCACTGCCCGCATCATCCAAAGTTTTCTCAACCTTGTACATGCAGAAAACCAAGACCAGGCATGATCACAAAAGCAACGCGCGACTTCAAATTACGATTGGCTGAAAGCATTTTGGTTGGCGATAGCAGCTCTGATGTCTCAGTAGCTCGTACTGCCGGCGTCGGCAAAGCCGTCTTATTCAAAGATCCAAATGTGCACAGCGCGCACCGAAGCCGCATATTCCCAGAGCTTTATTTGGAAAAATCTAAACGATTTTACAAGACACGAAGCCTTAGCAGCGTCACAAGACTGTTGTAAACTACGCCCCAAGAAAATACTCGCGAACTAATTGGATAATCATATGAGTCAACGCATCAAAGCGCATATTGAACGCAGCATCGAAGCAAAAACACGTATTTCAAATGATGCTGCCATCCTCGAGCAGCTAGAAACCTCCATTCAACTTTGTGTTGAAGCGATACGTGCAGGTAAAAAAGTACTGTTTATTGGTAACGGAGGAAGCGCCTCGGATGCTCAACATCTTGCTGCTGAACTCGTTGGCCGCTATCGCTTTGATCGTGAATCATTGCCAGCCATCGCACTAACCACTGACACCTCAGCCTTAACCGCGATCGGTAATGACTATGGCTATGACGAAGTCTTTGCAAGACAACTATCAGGACTTGGTCAAGCAGGCGATGTACTTGTCGCTATCTCAACATCTGGTAACTCTGGAAACGTAATCAAGGCCATCGATGTAGCGCGTAAAAAAGGCATCAAAGTGATTGGTATGAGTGGCGAAAAAGGCCAGCTTAAGGAAATATCGGACACTTGCTTAGCGGTTCCTGCGCCGCTTACTGCAACAATCCAAGAAGCACACATTATGTTAGGTCATATTCTTTGCGATGGAATTGAACAAGCGCTATGCCCAGAGCTTCCCAAGGATTGAGAACGCTGGACGCTCATAGATCGGGGTCAGAGTAAAAGTACTCTGACCCCAATATTACTAAACCAATGTACTAAGAGAACAAGAGAGCAAACTTTAACTTTCAACCAAATGAAATTGAGGCAAATAGCGTTACGAGAGAAACGTGGGCAAGGCGAAAGCGTTGCGAGAACGCAGAGTTTATATGCGAATAAATGAGCATTTTGAGCTCGCTTTCAACACTGCCCAAGTTGTCGCAGTAGCTATTTTAAACCCTGCAAAGCCGTCCAAACCCTATCCGGCATCATCTCCTCCAAACACTTATAGTGACCAAATGGGCAATCACGCTTGAAACATGGACTACAGTCTATGCTAGCTTTTATAACCGCAGACTTCTCACTGAGTGGCGGTGTGTAATCTGGAGAGGTCGAACCAAACAAGCCAAGCGTTGGGACATTCAATGCGGCCGCTACGTGCATCAAGCCTGAGTCATTGGCTAAGGCCAAATCAGCTTGAGACATTAACGCAACCGCCTCTTCTAGGCTGGTATTGCCTGCCAGCAAACTAACACAATCTTGATCGATAGAATCGGCAATAGCCCCACATGCGGGCACATCATTCTGAGACCCAAATAACCAAACTTGTCCACCTTCAGCAATATGGCGACGTGCGATCTCTGCATAGTGCCTCTCTGGCCACTTCTTAGCACGCCCAAACTCCGCACCCGGACATAGCGCTAGCACCGACTTACTCTTGTCCAAACCGAACTTCGTCATCGCTTTAGCAATATTCTCTGTCGCAGGAACAAGCAAGGGAGCCGGACACTCAAATGCATCTGGCGTTGTTCCCTTGTCATAAGCGAGCCCAACATACTTATGCACCATCAATGAAAAAACGCTTTTATCTAGCTGACGCAAATCATTGACCACGCCATAGCGCATTTCACCTTTCCAGGCAGTACGTCGAGGAATCTTCGCAAACCACGGAATCAATGCCGACTTAAACGAATTTGGAAGGACAATCGCCCAGTCGTATTGCTCTGAGCGCAAACTATGCCCAAGCATTCTGCGAGATTTAATATCAAGCACACCATGCCCTAAAGGCATATCAATGGCTTTATTCACTTCAGGCATTGCTTCAATTATGGGGCGACTCCAAGCTGGAGCAAGAACATCTATTTGTACAGATGGGTGGAGTCGACGCAAAGCAATAAATAAACTCTGCGCCATCACCATATCGCCAACCCAGGACGGGCCTACGATAAAAATTTTCAAATCAGTATCTCCGATACCGTAAAACGCAATTAAACTAGCGTCAGCCAGTCTTGGTTTTGCTCACGCTTACCTTTAACTGCGTCAAAGTACATAGTTTGGAACTTCTCGGTCAATGGACCACGTGCGCCATTACCAATCTTACGTCCATCCAATTCACGAATTGGAAGAACTTCCGCAGCAGTTCCGGTAAAGAATGCTTCGTCAGCCACATATACTTCATCACGTGTAATACGCTTCTCAATGATCTCAACGCCTAGCTCTTCCGCAAAAGCAAAGATAGTACGACGCGTTAAGCCATCCAAGCATGAAGTAAGCTCAGGTGTGAACATCTTACCTTCACGGATAATAAAGATGTTCTCGCCAGAACCTTCTGCAACGTAACCTTCGTTATCCAAAAGCAATGCTTCATCACAACCGCTATCTAATGCTTCACGCAAAGCCAACATAGAATTGATGTAATGTCCGTTAGCCTTCGCTTTACACATGCTGATGTTCACATGATGACGCGTGTAAGAAGAAGTACGTACTTTAATACCCTGCTCGCGAAGCTCAGGTGACATATATGATGGCCACTCCCAAGCAGCAACAATCACGTGTACTTTTAAGTTATCAGCACGCAAACCCATGCCTTCAGAACCAAAGAACACCATTGGACGCAAATACGCTTCTTTCAGATTGTTCTCGCGAACAACAGCTTTCTGCGCTTCATTGATTTCTTCTTTGGTATAAGGCATTTCCATGTGCATGATGTGCGCAGAACGGAAAAGACGATCAGTGTGATCCTGAAGCTTAAAGATCGCTGTACCTTCAGAAGTTTCATAAGCACGGACGCCTTCAAACACACCCATACCATAGTGCAATGTATGCGTGAGTACGTGCACCTGAGCATCACGCCAAGGTACCATTTTTCCGTCAAACCAAATCAGGCCATCTCTATCAGCCATCGACATCGTGCTTCACTCCTTACAGTGGCTAGCGCCTTAGCTAGCTTGAGTTTCAATAATAAAAATAAAAGGTTGGGCATTCTACCAAAGACAAGCGTTTTCGCCTACGAATAAGTTGAGCTGAAAGATAAATCCTTGATATCAACATGGTGATTAACCGAAGATTTTTACAAACGCATCGTGCGCCACATCGCGCTCAACCGGAAACTCTTTCAATCCTTCAGGATAACTAACACCTGACAAACTTTTTCTGTGCAACGCAGATCGTAAGGCTCTATACGCATCATCCAAAGCTTGATACGAAAGTTTTTCATCAATGGTTGACGAAAGTGCCTCCAACAAGCGCACATTATCTGACCAAACTGTTAGTGATGGATGCTCATGCGCATTGGCCAATACCAAGAACTGCGTTAAGAACTCAATATCAATCAATCCACCTCGACCTTGCTTGATATTTTTTTCTGCCATGTCGATCGAGCCGAGCTTATCTGCTGCAGCCGTATGCATCTTCTCTCTCATCACTCGGACTTCTTCAAGCAACTTGGCGCGCTCTCTTGGCATACTCAAAATTGCATCGCGTACTGCATCAAATTTAGCCATTACCCGCTCATCACCAGCAACACAGCGAGCACGAACTAAGGCCTGATGCTCCCACGTCCAAGCATCTTCTCTTTGGTATTTTTCAAAGGCTTTAATCGAAGACACCAACATTCCAGAATTACCAGAGGGGCGCAAACGCATGTCCACTTCATAACATATCCCTTGAGAGGTTTGGGCTCCCAAAATATGCACCAAGCGCTGACCTAAACGAGTATAAAAAAGCTGATTATTAATTGGCTTATCGCCATCCGTTGAGCCGAAGTCATTGGCATCGTAAATAAATACCATATCGAGGTCTGAACTATAGCCCAGCTCAATACCACCAAGCTTGCCGTAACCGACCACAGCAAACCCAGAATAGCCACCTTCTAATTCGTCCCCTTCTGGGAAACCATGTTTCTGACTTAAGTTGTGCAAAGCGATCGATAATGCCGAATCGACACAGGCTTCAGCCAACCATGTTAAGTAATCACTTACTTTCATCACAGGCAAGACACCGCTTATCTCAGCGGCTGCGACACGCAACATATGTGACTGTTTGAAATTCCTCAAACAATCCATCTGCGCTTCAAGATCTTCCTCAGGAATACGTAACAAGGACTGACGCAACTCATCACTTAACTCTTCGCGTTTAGGCGGCGTATACAGCAACTCCGGCTTTAGTAAGTCATCGAGTACAACTGGCGTGGCCGAAATATGTTCAGCGAACCATTCACTCTCTGAACACAACTTACAAAGCTGTTGAAGCGCCTGCTCATTTTCAATAAGAAGAACCAAATAGATAGAACGCCCTAAGACGGCTTGAACTACTTTCAAAACGCGCTTTAACGTCAGGCTCGGCGCTTCGCCAACTGCCAGCGTATTAAGCAAGCGAGGCAAAAATTCTTCGAATCGTTTATACGCAGCTGGCGTCATCGAGCGAAAACGCGGTAAGTCTTTGAATTGAACCATCGCCTGAGCGGCTAGAACTGGATCATCATACCCTGCCCGTTCAAATTCCTTGGCCCAAGCCTCTGTGCGACTTCCCTGCTCATCGTCTTCGACCTGCCAGATCTGAAGCCACTCATAAGCACCAGCATCCTCATGCTCTTCGCTTTGTGCATCTTCTTGCAGGAACTCTTCAAAAATAGCCGATACATTTGCCCGCAACTTGGCTTGCCTGGCAACTAACGCGCCCCAACTTTCTTCATTCATAGCCAGCACAACGGCATCTTGTGCAGCTTCTTCATCAGGCAATTGCTGAGTCTGCTGATCTTTATACCCCTGTATTGCGTGCTCTAAATCGCGCAGGTAACAATATGCCTCTAACAAACGATCAACCCACTCACTAGGCAGATAATCTTGTTCAGCAAGTGTTTGATAAGCGCTTTGCAGACCAGTGTCTTGGAGTCTTAAGTCACGACCTCCGTATATGAGCTGCGCGGCTTGCGCAATAAATTCAATCTCACGAATCCCACCGCTACCCAGCTTAATGTTTCTATCGCCACCTTTGCGATGCACCTCAGACATAATAAGTCGCTTCATATCTCGCAAAGCTTGAAAGCTCGAATAGTCGGGATATTTACGATACACAAATGGCTGAATGATACTCTTCAGCAACACTGCTCGGTCATTTTTGGTACCGGTGATTGCACGCGCCTTCAGCATGGCAAAACGCTCCCATTCACGACCTTGTGTTTGGAAGTAATCTTCAAAACCGCGCAGATTCAAAGCCAAGGCACCGCTAGTTCCATAAGGCCGCAGACGCATATCAACGCGAAATACAAAACCCTCTGCCGTTTGAGCATCCAACATATGAATCAGCTTCTGCCCCAACTTTGAGAAAAATTGATGATTATCAATGGGCTTTTTTGGATGGTCTGTCTCGCCCTTTTCAGGAAAGGCAAAAATTAAGTCGATATCAGAAGACACATTGAGCTCGCGCGCACCTAATTTACCCATGCCGAGCACAATCATTCTCTGCTCTTCGCCATCAGCGTTGCGCGGTGTTCCATATCGCGCAATAAAACGTGCGTGCAACCAAATCAAACATTGCTGAATACACACATCAGCCAACGCACTCGCCTCGGCGAGCGTCTGATCAAGATTGCCAAGACCATTCATGTCTCGCCATATAATCCTTGCCTGCTCAGTGTTCCGAAACACGCGTAACACAGCCATTGCTTGAGTTTCATCATTACACTCGTCTAGCTTCTGAGCTAAGAGCTGAGTCATCAATTTTTCAGATCGCCCTAAAAACAAAGCCGAATCCGGTGACTGCCAATCAACTAATACTTCAGGGTACTTAGAGACAAACTCAGCGACAAAAGGGCTGAGCGCACAAGCTCGCGTCAACGTTGCTTTGAAATCATCAGACAGCAATTCATAAGAATCACTTTCCTGAACATGATCTAAAAAACGGGTAGCGTTTGCGCGTAAAGAGGATGGTTGCTCAACGACAAAATGTGCGAACGACATAGTGGATACCAATGAAACGATAAAGAATACGAGTAATGCGAAGAAGTGTAGCAAAGCATCTCAACAAAATGCTGCCCTGCATCAAGTTTTAAGCCGGAAGAGGAAACCGAAAGACTTACTTATCTCGCATTCTAATTTGGCGTTTTTCTGATCCCGAGAGATGCGCATTGACCTCCCAATCGTACGGAAGAAAACCTTGAAGCTGCCAATCAGCAGGAACACTATCTTTTGGCAGATATGTATGAAGAAAAGCAGTCACCCCACCTACCGGTTCAAAATCCTCCTCGAACCAATCAAGCAAAGGTGTCACCTTGATCTGATTGCCATCAACAACCACGCCCTTTCCCGATTGTTTAAAGAAGCCAAAAGTTTGCTCAGACAACTGTTGCTCGAGCCTCTCGCCAACATAGGGCTCAGATCGCAAATCAGGACATGAAACAGAAGCGCAATTTAAAGCGAAATGAATGCGAGGCTCATTTTGTTTTCGCAAAATATCATGCTCAAGCTTTCGCAGGGTCATGTGCTCGTTATTAAATGTGCCGCAACTATGCGTCCACACAGGACGAAACATATTCCCTAAACCGCGAAGACTTTTCAGGGGCCAATTTTCGACAACCATATTGATCGCCATAATGTTGTACGCATTCAAGAAGTAGGCAATACGCTCCGTCTTATTCGTTAGTTGATCATAATCGTATTCAGCCAAAAACTGCATGAGCGTATCTAACCGATCGTCAGAACGAAGATCGGCATAATTGACTAAATTAAGTTCAACACCATTCTTCTCACCCGGCACAAGGTAATCAGACAGCACTGACTGATAAAGCACGTAAAACTCGGCCAACTTCACATCGCTATGCTGAATTGCATCCACGCCGCCAGGCGCTTGCTCAGCTGCTTTTTCTGTCGCGTTTTCAATTGGGAGATCAGCAAAAGAAACAGAGGCATACAAACTCAGAATAAGACATAGCAAGCAAGCTTTACATGCAACAACTAACTTCATCTTCTTAATACCGCCAAACATCATTCTTTAGCCTAAAAACAAGGCGTACCCACGTTCCGCCTTGCTTACATCATATTGCTCTGATGGCAAGTTCTGACACAGTGCATGCGATAAACTTTGTAAAACCGAAACAGCCTTTCCAGTTCCCATACCAGCCGACTCGGCAGAATGACTGACCTTCAGCTCAATCTCAATTTCATTGATAGACACCGTATTAGTGCGAGCTTGAGATACAATCTCTCCGACATCTAATACCAGCTCAAAAGCGTAACCCTGATAATCAAACTCACACGCTTCGCGTAAGAAGTTCGTTTCAAACACAGCACGATATTCTTGATCACGCAACTGCGCACTCCAGACAGGCGCTTCATTCAACAAAGGCATATCTAACTCGCTCTGATCCAGCGACCACTCCCACTCACCCCGCTGACTGATTCCATCAATACTTGTTCCAGATGTTTTAAGTGTTTGAATGTAATATCCAGCTTTATTTCGCACCCGCAAAGCCATGCGCTGTTTGTGCAGCAATAGAGAATCCGTATCAAAGTAAATATTGCGCAGATTCTTCGATTCAGTGAGCGCCTGATCTTTAGAAGCAAAAGTAGCACCAAGATCTTCACAACACTGTATTACAGCCTGCAAATCAATCTGCTCGCGACAACGCAGCTTCAATTCCAATTCTCTTGCCATTTTCTAATCCAACACCTTAACAACAGTAAAATTTTACTAAACAACAGACACAAAAAAACCGGCCAATAGGCCGGTTCTTTTTAACTAGCTTACTAAGTTAGACTTAGAAATAGTATGTAGCACCGATTGAGAAGTTAGACTGATCCTTAGTAGTAGTAGAACCAGTTTCTTCTTCTGCATCAACGTATTCAATGTACGTGTACATGTTGTCGCTGATGTTATAAAGCGCTTGCAACCAGAACTCGTCAACAGTTTCTTCAGCAGCACCGTCCAAGCCGTTGTCACCAGTACCGTATTGAGCAGCACCCATTGTGTACAATGCACCAATCGCAGCGTATGAAGCTTTATCTTGATCTTCGTAAGAAGCCATCAAAGTTAAGTCTTCAATAGCGAAAGTACCACCAAGACCGAATGCATCTTCTGCATCGCCACGACCAACTGCGTAAGAAAGAGTTGCACCGAATGCATCTGCAGAGTAACCAACAGAAGCAGAAGTCAATACAGTGTCAGTAGGCTTTTGATCAGCTTTTTGAGTAACACCAAAAGTCAAACCGTTGAAATCTGGAGATCGGTATTGGATGTTGTCACCTTCAGACATACCAACCAAGTTACCAGTTCCGATACCATAAACTTCTTCGAAGTCCATAACGTCGAAATCTTCAGCAACAGTATCGTCAGAACCAAACTGAACGCTACCGAAATCACCTTTTACACCGATGTAAGCTTCGTCAAAACCGTTAAGGCCGCCGTTACCTTCTTTGTCATCAGCATCGAACTCAAGCTCAGCTTTGAAATAACCTGAGATACCTGAAGCGATCTCGTGCTCGTGCTTGAAGCCAAGCGTAGAACCGTTATCTGCGAACTCAGAAGTAGTATCATCTGTAAGCGAGTCATCAGTAGTGTCGTTAACTAACTGAATGTTACCGTAGATAGTTGGCATTAAATCAAGCTTTTCAGCAAGATCAGATGCATGATCCATCGCGAATGCGTTTGAAGATAGTGCAGCTGCTGCTACAGCTGAAGCGATCAGAGTCTTTTTCATTTCGTCTTCCTTATTGCTAATTGAAGATTGGGCCTTGCCCGCTCGTTCTTAGTTAATTTAATAGCTATTAAATTGTTTTTTATAGTTTCAATGGGAAACCCCAAAGTGGTGCCCATTTAATTTCACACCCATGACAGAAATATTACAACCGAAATGACCGAGCAATTTCTTTCACGACTGCCATACTTTCGAACACTGAGTGCACCAAAAGTATGCTCGTTGGTTTGACCAAAAGTATCTTAAGCCAAAAAGTTCACATTTCGCACGTTACAGCTTGTTTAGAAAATATGCGCTTTGTCAGCACTCGTTTCTAAACAAGAGTATCGCCGCTTACTAATGGCAAGTTACTCCATTTCCTAACGCTTAAGCATTTAGCTAGAACCGTGCCAGATTTCCAATGGCACCCACAAAAACCTACAAAATGTTCATTTTTATAGTCAAAACAGCGTGTTAGAGCAATAACTTAATGCATTCCCTTGTATTCTGTTTAGTACACTTTGTTACACTACGCAATTTTTTAGTGCAAAAATTCTTATTTTTGTCATATTTCAGGGAAAATAAGGCAATAAATGCAAGATTAGAGCTCTAACATAAAGGTCACAGGCCCGTCGTTTAAGAGGCTTACCTGCATATCTGCGCCGAATTGACCGGTCGCAATATTTTGGTGCGATTCGTACGCTTGTGCCACAAAGTGGTTATATATCAACTCACCATGCTCCGGCGGCGCCGCTGAAGAAAAGCTCGGCTTGGTTCCTTTTTTAGTATCAGCCACTAAGGTGAACTGTGACACAACCAACAAACCGCCATTTATATCAGCAAGACTTCTCCCCATTCTTCCGTTCTCATCATCAAAGATTCTATAAGCGAGAATTTTTTTGAGCATACGGTCTGAAACCAGCTGATCGTCATCTTTCTCAACGCCTAGCAGCAGAAGAATACCCTCATCAATAGCTCCGACAATTTGCCCATTCACTTCAACCGATGCATTTTTTACTCTTTGAATAAGTGCTTTCATCGCCTCACTTTCCAAAACCAATTAGAGGTCAGAGTAAAAGTACTCTGACTCCAGTATATGTTTACTTTCTCAAGATATAAAAAAAGCCGAAGACATGCTTCGGCTTTCTAAACTTTACTGAAAAACTTACTTCGCGCGCTTACGTTCGTTTTCAGTCAATAGCTTTTTACGCAAACGAATGCTTTCAGGCGTTACCTCAACTAGCTCATCATCTTCGATGAATTCAAGCGCTTGCTCTAGCGTGTGACGAATAGGTGGAACCAGCGTTAACGCTTCATCTGTGCCAGATGCACGTACGTTCGTTAGCTGCTTACCTTTTGTAGGGTTAACTGCCAAATCGTTAGAACGAGAGTGAATACCGATAATCTGGCCTTCATATACATCTACAGCGTGACCCAAGAATAAACGACCACGATCCTGAAGATTGAATAAAGAGTAAGACAAGGTCTTGCCTTTCACCATTGAAATCAATACACCATTTTGACGTGATACAACTTCACCAGCTTTAACTACATCATAACGATCAAATACAGATGTCATGATACCGCTACCTGATGTAAGCGTAAGGAACTGACCACGGAAACCAATCAAACCGCGCGACGGCACTGAGAACTCGAGTTTTACGCGACCTTTGCCGTCTGGCTCCATGTTAGTCAACTCAGCCTTACGCAAACCAAGCTCTTCCATGATCGAACCCTGATGCTGATCTTCAACATCAATTACTACGTTCTCGTAGGGCTCCATCATCACGCCATCGATTTCTTTCTCGATAACTTCTGGACGAGATACTGCTAGTTCAAAGCCTTCACGACGCATTGTTTCGATCAAAACTGAAAGGTGAAGCTCACCACGACCGCTCACAACAAACTTATCAGCTGTATCGCCCTGCTCAACACGCAATGCTACATTATGGATAAGCTCTTGATCTAAACGATCTTTGATATTTCGTGAAGTTACGAACTTGCCTTCGAGACCAGCAAACGGCGAATCGTTTACTTGGAAGGTCATGCTTACTGTTGGCTCATCAACACTTAGCGCCGGCAATGCTTCAACATTTGCTGGATCACATAAAGTATCTGAAATGCTTAATCCGTCGATACCATTAATACACACAATATCGCCCGCACTCGCCAAATCAGTATCCACACGATCAAGACCATGATAACCCTTCACGTTAAGAACCTTACCTTTACGCTCGTTGCCATCTGCTTGCTTAACAATAACTTGCTGATTAGGCGACAGCGTTCCGCGCGTGATGCGTCCAATACCAATAACACCTACATATGAATCATAATCCAATGCAGAGATTTGCATTTGGAAAGAACCCTCAGGGTCAACTTTTGGCGCTGGAACTTGATCAACGATCATTTGAAACAATGGCGTCATGTCTTCTGCCATTTCTTCCGGATCATCTCCCGCAATACCATTCAATGCAGACGCATAAATCACAGGGAAGTCTAACTGCTCATCGGTTGCACCGAGTCGATCAAACAAGTCGAACACCTGATCCATTACCCAATCAGGACGCGCACCCGGACGGTCAATCTTGTTGATAACAACAATCGGGTTCAAACCTTTCTCAAACGCCTTTGACGTTACAAAACGCGTCTGTGGCATCGGTCCGTCTACTGCATCAACAAGAAGTAGTACAGAATCAACCATAGAAAGAACACGCTCTACCTCACCACCGAAGTCGGCGTGCCCAGGAGTGTCCACAATATTAATACGGTAATCATTCCATGTAATTGCTGTGTTCTTAGCAAGAATGGTAATGCCACGCTCCTTCTCTTGATCGTTCGAGTCCATAATTCGCTCAGCACCTTCATCTTTACGATCTAAGGTACCGGACTGACCTAACAAGCCATCAACCAGGGTAGTCTTACCATGGTCAACGTGCGCGATAATGGCGATATTTCTAAGGTTCTCAATCACAACAGCAATTCCCAAAAATTTGAGGGTTAAAAAATCGGACGCGGAGTATACAGCAAGCAAATGAAGATGGACATCAAATGTACATTTATTTGCAATCCTACCCAAAACAACGAATGCACCAAATTGACCCTGCAAGAAGCCATGCGCACCATTAAGGCGCAATAAAAACCTTTGTAAAATTCCAAGAAATTCCTAATTCGTTGTTTATACTCAAAAAATAGAGCCTCTTAACTTTTGGCAAGATGCTTGCATATCTAGTGAACCAAAAGCGGGCACACCCCGTGAAACCCTATAAATAGGTTGCCTAGCGTGTTACGCTGCTGCCAATTTTATAGGCGCGAGTACGAAATAAGCCCCAAAGAACGCTTATTGCGTCAATAAAACAACAGTTTGCGACAACAAACATCTGCAAAGGTGATAACAATCGTCGCAGACCGAAATACAAGAACGACCTCTTTGGTGTTCGAAAACATCCGTTAAATGGAGTAAATATAATGTCAGAGAAAACTCTGGGCCTGATCCAAGAAAATGAAGTAACGTGGGTAGACCTTCGCTTCACAGACACACGTGGTAAAGAGCAGCACGTAAGCATCCCTTCATCTGAAGTTGACGAAGACTTCTTCGAAGAAGGCAAAATGTTTGACGGTTCATCTATCGCTGGCTGGAAAGGCATCAACGAATCAGACATGATCCTTATGCCTGACGACTCTACTTCAGTTCTTGATCCTTTCACTGAAGAAACCACTCTTATCTTGCGTTGTGACATCGTTGAGCCTGCAACTATGCAAGGCTACGAGCGTGACCCACGCTCTGTTGCTAAGCGCGCAGAAGAATACTTGAAGTCTACTGGCATCGCAGACAGCGCATTGTTTGGTCCAGAGCCAGAGTTCTTCGTATTTGACGATGTTAAGTGGAAAGCTGACATCAGCGGTGCGATGTACCAAATCAACTCTGAAGAAGCTGCATGGTCTAGCGACGCAAGCATCGAAGGCGGCAACACTGGTCACCGTCCTGGCGTTAAAGGCGGTTACTTCCCAGTACCACCAGTTGACTCTTTGCACGATCTTCGTGGCGCAATGTGTGCTGCAATGGAAGCAATGGGACTAGTGATCGAAGTACACCACCACGAAGTAGGTACTGCTGGTCAGTGTGAAATCGGCGTTGGTGCGAACACACTTGTAAACAAAGCCGACGAAGTTCAAATTCTTAAGTACTGTGTACACAACGTTGCACACGCTTACGGCAAGACTGCGACATTCATGCCTAAGCCTCTTGTAGGTGACAACGGTTCTGGTATGCACGTACACATGTCTCTAGCAAAAGATGGCAACAACATCTTCGCTGGTGACGGCTACGCAGGTCTTTCAGACGAGTGTTTGTACTACATCGGCGGTATCATCAAGCATGCTCGCGCGATCAACGCATTCACTAACGCTTCTACAAACTCTTATAAGCGTTTGGTTCCAGGTTTCGAAGCTCCAGTTATGCTTGCATACTCTGCACGTAACCGTTCAGCTTCTATCCGTATTCCATTCGTTAACTCGCCAAAAGCGCGTCGTATGGAAGCTCGTTTCCCTGACCCATCTGCAAACCCATACTTGGCGTTCTCTGCATTGATGATGGCTGGTCTTGACGGTATCCAGAACAAGATCCACCCTGGCGATCCAGCAGATAAAGACTTGTACGATCTTCCAGCTGAAGAAGCGGCTGAGATCCCAACTGTTGCTGAAACGTTTGACGTTGCACTTGACGCTCTTGAAGCTGATCACGAATTCCTTACAAAAGGCGGCGTGTTCACTGAAGATATGATTCAAGGCTACCTTGAACTTAAGCGTGAAGAAGTTGAGACATTGAACATGACAACTCACCCAGTTGAGTTCGACATGTACTACTCAGTTTAAGACTTTGTTTTAAAGAAAAGCCCAGCAAATGCTGGGCTTTTTTATATCTGAGGTTCATACTAGTAGCAGCCTAATACGCAACGGAGCTGCCCGAAGCCATGACAAAATCAATCATTTCTTCCCTCTTCCTTTTGGCTTTAACAATTGGCCTAAGTGGCGCTACCAAGGTCTACAAAACCATTAACCCTGATGGCAGCATCTCTTTCTCAGACGAACCAAGCGAACGCTCTGAAACAATAGAAGTGCAAGATGTCGCTACAGTACCCGCACTTAAACTACCTCCTAGCTCAACGAACACTCAACAAGCTGACACAACAACAAAAGAACTCTATCAATCCTTAAAGATACTAAGCCCTAGCAATGACAGTGCATTCCACAGCGGCTCTGGCACAGTAAACATTTCTTTTACCTCATTCCCAGAATTAAGACCGAGCCACATATATAAAATCTTCATCGATAACCAACTCGTAGGCGAACAACGCACCACATCGTTGATTGTTGATAACGTATTTCGCGGAACGCACCAACTTAGCGTTCAGATTAGCGATGCTAGCGGTAAAATCATCAAATCCTCCTCCATATCTTTCACAATGCACCGACCTTCAAAGCTAAACTAAACTCTTGATGCACCACCATGGTGCATGTAAAATCTTCATTGTGCTCTCCTCAAGTGCGAAGGATTGTTATCGAGCGATTAACAGAATAACAATCTTGGTAAATTCAATAACTTAGCTCTTATCAAAATGAATGCACCGCAAATGGTTTAATTATTGCTAGTTGTCTTAAACGGTGCGAAACCATCATATAAAGCCAGAAAAGACGAATGAAAAACCAAAACATTCAGCAATCAGTGATCCTAGACAACCTATCGACATCCGTTCTCGTTTTAGCGGAAGACTTGACGGTGCTTGATTACAACCCTGCTGCTGAAATGTTGACCCAAGTAAGCCAAAAACGCTTGGAAGCCGCGAAATTTCCTGAACTATTTAGTGACATTGAAAGTAATCTCATCGACGAGATGAAAGAGATCCTTAAAACGGGGCACTCTTACACTCAACGCGAATGTAAGATGACCTTATTAAATGGCGAACACATTCTCGTTGACTGCACTGTTTCTAGTCTGATCGCTAATAATGCGCCTTGTTTACTTGTTGAGATACAAGCAAAAGATCGATTACTTAGAATCAGCCGAGAAGAACAGCTACAAGAAAATCAAGAAACAGCGAAAATCCTCATTAGAGGCCTTGCACATGAAATCAAGAATCCTCTTGGAGGAATTCGTGGTGCGGCACAGCTCCTGTCATCGGAACTAAGCGATGAGCAAAGCGAGTATACGCAGGTAATCATAGAAGAAACGGATCGTTTACGTGATCTTGTGGACCGCATGTTAGGCACCCACAAAGCGCTCAATCTGAGCCCTCTTAACGTGCACGAAATCTTGGAGCGCGTATGTGCGCTCATTCGAGCCGAGTCAGGTAATGCAATTCGCATCGTCAAAGACTACGACCCAAGTATTCCTGAGATACAAGGAGATAAAAGCCAACTCATTCAAGGCTTCCTAAATATCGCAAAAAATGCGCTGCAAGCATTAGAGCCGCAAGCGCAATCTGGTGAAGACGCGAGTATCACTATTCGTACGCGTGCGCTAAGACAATTTACGATTGGTCAAACACGCCATCGAATCGTTGCTCGTATCGAGCTTATCGATAATGGTCCCGGCATTGATAAAAACTTCATTCAGAACATTTTCTACCCAATGATTAGCGGTCGCGCTGAAGGCACGGGCCTTGGACTGTCAATCACACAAAGTATTTTTACCAAACATAATGGTTTAGTAGAGTGCGAGAGCCAACCTGGCCGTACTGACTTTATCGTTTACCTTCCTTTGGAGATGTAACATGAGTTCCCAACCACTCGTATGGATAATTGACGACGATAGATCAATTCGATGGGTACTAGAAAAAGCCCTAGCAAAGGAAAACTACACTATTCGTTCATTCGAAAGCGCGGATGGCGTTCTGGATAGCTTAACGAGAGAAACGCCTGACGCCGTGATTAGCGATATCCGTATGCCGGGCATTGATGGCTTAGAGTTACTCACTGGCATCCATCAACATGATCCTGATATCCCTGTGATCATAATGACGGCTCATTCAGACCTAGACAGTGCCGTCACATCCTACCAAAAAGGTGCTTTTGACTACCTGCCAAAGCCCTTTGATCTCGAAGATGCCGTCGCACTTGCGAAGCGCGCAATTGCTCACTCGCAAGAGCTACGTGCAAAAAATGGCGACACACAAGTTAATAACATTGAAGAAAGCACTGTCATTATTGGTGAAGCACCAGCAATGCAGGAAGTTTTCCGTGCTATCGGCCGTCTTTCTCATTCAAATATTACGGTTCTCATTAACGGGGAATCGGGAACAGGTAAGGAGCTCGTCGCTAAAGCTTTGCACCAACATAGTCCTCGAGCGAAAGAGCCATTTATTGCACTTAATATGGCCGCTATACCGAAAGATTTGATTGAATCTGAACTATTCGGTCACGAAAAAGGCGCATTTACAGGAGCAGGCGGCCAGCGAACTGGACGGTTTGAACAAGCGAACGGCGGCACACTGTTCTTAGATGAAATTGGTGACATGCCTGCAGATACGCAAACACGGCTGTTACGCGTGCTTGCTGACGGCGAATTTTACCGCGTTGGTGGACACACACCGGTCAAAGTAGATGTCCGAATTATTGCTGCGACACACCAAAATCTAGAAGGCCTCGTATCAGATGGCTCGTTCAGAGAAGATTTATTTCATCGCTTGAATGTCATTCGTGTGCACTTACCTCGCTTAAGCGATCGTCGAGAAGACATACCGAAACTCACGCACTTTTTCTTAAAGCGTGCTGCAGACGAGCTCGCGGTAGAACCTAAAATACTAAGACCCGAAACCGAGGAATATCTGAGCGCAATGCCATGGCCAGGTAATGTTCGACAACTCGAAAACACCTGTCGCTGGCTTACGGTAATGGCGAGCGGTAGGGAGCTTCATGTATCAGACCTCCCTCCTGAGTTGCTTGAAAGCAAAGAGATTCAAGCAACTGGCGTCACGTGGCAAGAAGGGCTTCGTCAATGGGCTGACCAAGAACTTAAAAAAGGCAAAGACGCCATTCTTGATACAGCTGTTCCTGAGTTCGAGCGAATCATGATTGAGACGGCATTAAGCCACACGAGCGGTCGTCGTCGCGACGCATCGTTACTATTGGGCTGGGGCAGAAATACCTTAACAAGAAAAATCAAAGAATTAGGCATGGAGTCTTCTGAAGACGTTGTCGAAGAAGCCTAAATAGACCTTATTTCATTGCCTTTCGAACAATAGGGATGCCGTCGCGCGTTTTACATACCGCCACGGCAGACCTCATTTCAGATTCATTACACTCAACTCTTACCTGACAAGACAGTGCATCATGTTTTGCCAAGACATGAGAGCTATTTACATCACAAGCCCCCGAATCATCTGCTTCGACGAGTACGGAATCGGCATAAAAATATGCTTGCGCAGAAAGCATGTTGGTAGCGCTTCGCTCACTCACATTAATAGTCCGTTCCACGAGTGTCAGCGATAATACAGCACAAAGCAACAGAACAAACACTGCACTCAATAACATAAAGCCTTGCTCCGCACGTGCATACATATTTAATCTCGCCCCAAAGTATCATTGTTTTGCATGAAGTGAGCTTGAGAGAACGAATAGCGTGCTTGTGATTCAGAAATGACAAAAGCAAGGTTAATCGCGCTTGCGTTCGCAACCTTATCAAAGCGACCAGAGATACTTCGCATTAAGACATTCTTGTTTCCAAAAGCGTCTGTCCGGATTAGCTCTCCACCCTCAAAACAAAAAGAGAATGATTGCGCCTTGCTCTCTCCTGTTAGGCATTGCTCTGACTCTATCTGCACCTCACTAGCGTTACGAAGTGCTCGAACGATATTTTCACTCACTATGAATGCTTTATGCGAGGCTCTATCAGCTGCTTGGGCCTTTTCTGGCACACTAAACATAAATTTCAACACAGGGATCAGCATTGCAATCACCGCCGCACCAACAACGATCGCTAGCACTAGCTCGATCAACGTGACACCTTTCTGTTTAGAGAGCATTGGACTTACTCACCGGTTCACTTAACAACTTACTCATAGCCATATCAAATTCATATTTTTGGCCAGATGGCGGCATAATGGTCAAGTTTGCTAATAAACGAGAGTCCGTTAAACCCGTGCAAGGAAAAGTGATCTCGACGGAATATGATTCATAAATGTTGTTCAAACCAAGATAAAGCGAACCTGCCAACATAGGAGGTTGATGCACGATACTCACACTTTCATTTCGTGCCGTAAGCGCTTTGCACTTTTCTTCGAGGTTTTTCTTTAACTGGCTAGGTGATTGGTGATTGAGATCAGAATAATAGCTATTCGACAGCATGATGGACTGCTGTGCTTCAATGCTTTTACCGACACCCGATAAAGCAAGGCGATAAGCATAAAAAAGGCTAGAGACACTGACAGTCAAAACGAGCAAGGCAATTAAGACTTCTACTAAGGTAAACCCACGTATTGTGTTAAACGTTCTCATAGCCCACCACATTCAGACGCAGCGATCGTCTGATCTTCGATAACTTCACCATTAAGCATTATACAAATCAGCTTACTCTCTTTATCAACAGATAGCTTCAAAGGCTGAGGACGCGCAGCATCAAGCTGACCGTCTTTACGCCAAGCTAAACGAAGAGGTTTAGAAGATAACTCTCCTTCTAAGGAACGAACGGAAAAACGCTCTTTTGACTCAAAGCGAGATACATGCCGATCAGATATCAGAAGCAATATCACTGGCTTTTCTTCTAAGGCATTGAGCTCAACATAAACGCCTGCCTTATCTTGGTTAGCAAGTGCCAAGGATTGCGCCCTAGCAATATATTGATTCAAGACCTGAGTATACGAGTAGGTATGAAATAAACTTGGAGAAAAAGAGCGAACAGAGAGCCAGACAAGGCTCGATAGAATAAGAATGACGGCAATAAGTTCTACTAAGGTAAATCCTCGTTGCCGCGCACGATTCGCTTTAAAACTAGCCACAACCAGTGGCGACAACATTCACGCCATAACTAACGCGAATTGGAGCAGTGTTATCAAGATCAGCTTTCGCCGCTGTGTAATCAACATAACAATCTTTTTGAAGCTCTAGACGCAAGACATCACCACCTCGAGCACCCTCGCTTTGAACAATAAAGTCTTTGTTTTGTTCAACACCCGCAGCAATAGCAATGCCGGCTATATTAGCCGTCGGATATCCGTTCACCATGGTAATACGAGCACCATCCAATGTGACGGCTTCGCCTAAGCTTGCACCTTTCACTAATTGCTCCGCATGAGCAATTGCTGCTGCAGATTTGATGGCACCTGCGACACCGGCAAGCGAAGCCTCACGCGCTTCTTTTCCAAGATCTGCAAATCGTGGAATTGCAAAGGCAGACAAAATACCTAAGATGACAATAACCATCACTAATTCAATAAGGGTAAAACCGCGCGACTGACGTGCACGCATTAGACTGTACTTCTGCATAATTCGATATTCGTTAATTTGTTATTATTAACTATAGACGGACTAGGCTTATTGACTAGCGCCGACCTTATTTTTCTCGTTCCGATGTGACCAAGCTCAACACTTGCATGCGTTGATTCGCATCATCTTGCATAGCATGGTGGTAATCGCGAGCGACTTCATGAAAATCCGCGTATTTCGCGACAGCATTTACTGCCAGCAAACTTGCGATCACTACACTCGACACCAGCACCCAAGATCGGCCTGATTTTCGATACCCTTTCTGATTTACATCCGTCCCTAGTTGTCCAATCGTTTTTTTCATTGGCTTGTTGCCTTTATTTTATATGATTAGAAACTTACTCAATGCGCGTTAGCGTAGTCGTTATTTTGAATAGTTCGACTTTAGCGTTTCATTACTTGAGTATTATCGTTGTTATAATTTTTAACTTACGTTGCCGCCCATTGCTGCCTGACCAAGGTCCCAAATAGGTAACGCCACCCCTAGCGCTAACATCAAAACGACCAAGCCCATCGCAATAATTAAAATCGGCTCAATGACATCCGTTAATGTCTTTAGACTATAATCGACCTCTTCATCGTAAAATTGAGCCACTTCTTCTAACAAAACATCCAGATTTCCGGACTCTTCACCCACGGCAAGCATCTGCAACACCAAACTAGTAAAAACACCACTAATTAAAGCAGCCGGATAAAGAGACTCACCTCGCTCTATCGCTGTTCTCATACGCGATATACGCTTGGCGATCCATGGGTTCCCGCTTGCGTAACCTGAGATACTCAACCCTTCTGTGATCGGCATACCTGCGCGCACAACCATGGCAAAACTATGCACAAAACGAGACAACGCGATGTAACGGAGCAAGGTGCCGAGCACTGGCACTTTCAGCACAAAGCGACTCCATCGAAGCGCCCCTTCTGTCGTATTCACCCACTGCCAAAATACAGCACCTGAAATCAGAGCAAACAATACAAGAAGCCATGCATAATCATGGAAAAACTCTGCGGAACTGACTAATACTTGGGTTGCAAACGGCAAGTCAGAATCAAATTTTGAAAATAGCCCCTGAAACTCAGGAATCACCCAAACGTTGATAAACAAAAGCGCAGCAATGATGGCTAAGAATAAAAACAATGGATAACGTGTTACCTGCTTAAAACGCCTTTTTGCTTCTCGCTCTCGCTCCAAGTGCTCAGCCAATTTGTGAAACGACTCTTCTAACTTTCCGGTACTCTCTCCCACACGCACCATGGTGATATATAAATCACTAAATACTTCCCTGTGAGCCTGAAACGCCAAGTTCAACTCTGTTCCAGATTCGAGTCGCTGACTCACATCTAATAAAGTTCGCATAAATGTAGAAGAACGACTTGCCTCTGCTAATCCCAATATTGCTTTCGTAATCGGCACACCCGCTGCAAGCAAGGCATACATTTGGCGCGAAAACATAATTAAGATTTCACTCGACACCTTTTTTCTTGAAGGTAAAGCGAGCTCTTTGCGACGCGTCTCGAGCACCTCAATCGAGACCGGTAGCAGATCTCTTTGCTTCATCGCGCGCGCAACATCTGCTCCGTGCGCTGCTTCCATTACACCGTGGTGCAACGCACCTTTTTGATCTCGGGCTCGATACTCAAAGCTCGGCATAACCAGCAACCTTCAGTGCTTCTTCTAAAGAAGTGACACCATTCATAGCGAGATGCAAGGCAGATACAGCGAGAGGCTGATAGTGTTTAGCCTGTCGAGCATGTTGAATGAAGGTCCGTGTCTCATTTTGCCTTAAAGCTTCTAAACATGGTTCATCCAACTCGAGCCATTCAAACACCCCGACACGACCTTTATAACCAGTATTCGAACATGCCGGACAACCTTGAGGAGCTTTGAATGAAAGGTCTTCATCAGATAGCCCATTGTCATTCTTTAAAAGCTCTTCAACTAGAACCTTCTCATGCTCATCTAAATGAGTTTCTTGAGCACATTGCTCACACAAACGTCTTACTAAGCGTTGTGCTAATACCCCATAGATAGAACCCGCAATCATGTAGGGCTCTGCTTTCATATCCATTAAACGCAGTGCACTCGAAATCGCATCATTGGTATGAAGCGTGGACAATACTAGGTGTCCCGTCATCGCCGACCTTAAGCCGATATCGACGGTCTCTTCATCCCGCATTTCACCGACTAAAAGCACGTCTGGGTCATGACGAAGACTCGCTCTCGCAACAGAGGCAAAATCTAATCCTATTTTGGGGTTCACCTGAATTTGCGTAAGTCGGCTCATCCGGTACTCAATAGGGTCTTCTACAGTCACTATTTTGAGCTCAGGTTTATTTAAAAACTTCAGAGCCCCATAGAGCGTTGTGGTTTTTCCGCTACCGGTTGGCCCAGTTACCAGAATCATGCCATGCGGTTGTGCCAGAGCTTGTTTGAATCGCACTTCAATCTCAGGAGGCATACCTGTGTCAGACAGATTCAGAACTTGCTGGCTTTGATCTAAGAGACGCAATACAGCGGTTTCACCAAACTGTGTCGGAAGTGTCGCAAGACGCACGTCAATCGAACGTCCATTAACGAGAATATTGAAACGCCCGTCTTGAGGCAGACGCTTTTCAGATATATTTAAGCCGCACATTAACTTAAGTCGAAGCACTAGCGCCGCTCCAACTCTTGTTTCACGCATCACTGTTTCACTGAGCACACCATCTACACGACGGCGAATACGGATCACGGTTTCTTCTGGCTCTATATGGACATCCGAAGCACGCGCTAATACTGCATCTTCAAAAATAGTTTGCAGCAAACGAACAACGGGCGCATCACTATCGTCA
>NZ_LWFH01001399.1:0-1557 GCF_001635725.1 Oleiphilus sp. HI0066 | reverse complement strand
CTTGCTGACCTTGCAGGCAAGGCAGGTATTCCTGCTGGGGTATTTAATGTTGTCACGGCGAGTCATGGGGTAGATGTCGGTAAGGTATTCTCGCAAGACGCGCGAATCAAAAAGCTTTCTTTCACGGGGTCTACTGCGGTTGGCAAATTACTGTTGAAGCAGTGTGCAGATACGGTTAAACGCGTGTCGATGGAACTTGGCGGCAATGCGCCTTTTATTGTGTTTAATGATGCGGATATTGAACAAGCTGTGGCGGGTGCGATTGCTTCTAAATATAGAAACACCGGTCAAACTTGTGTATGTGCCAATAGATTTTACGTGCAATCAGGTATTTATGATCGTTTTGTCAAGGCTTTAAGTGATGCCGTGAAATCAATGAAAGTCGGGCATGGTTTGGATGAAGGAGTGGTGCAAGGCCCACTTATTAACCAAGCCAGTTTCAATAAGATAGCTGGGCTTGTTCAGGATGCGAAACAAAAAGGGGCAGAGGTTGTCGTTGGCGGCGAGCCGCACTCTCTAGGTGGATTGTTCTATCAACCTACTATCCTTGGCAATATCTCAAGTGACATGGACATCGTTCATCAAGAAATTTTTGGCCCTGTAGCGGCTATTAGCGTGTTTGAAGACGAGGCCGATGTCATCGAAAAAGCCAACAATACGCCATATGGCTTGGCTGCATATTTCTACTCAAAAGATATAGCGCGTGTGTGGCGCGTTTCAGAGGCATTGGAATACGGAATGGTTGGCATCAATGAAGGGGTTATCTCTACTGCCATGGCACCATTTGGCGGTGTTAAAGAGTCTGGTATGGGGAGAGAGGGAAGTCAGTACGGCATGGATGAATATTTGGAACTTAAATACCTCTGCATGGGCGGTTTAAATTAAGGAGTACATGATGCAAAACCAAGAAGTGAGGGATTTTCTTAACCGCTATCCTAAGGTTCAAACCATCGAATTACTGTTGCCTGATCAAAACGGCATTCTTCGAGGTAAACGAATCGAAATTGATCTGCTTGATAAAGTGTACCAAACGGGGTGTTGCCTACCTGCCTCGGTGATGAGTTTAAACAGCCGAGGAGCATCAACTGAAGAAGCGGGTTTGGGTCTTGCACAAGGCGATCGAGATTATGTTTGTAAACCCATTGAGGGCACTTTAGCGATTGTTCCGTGGGTCGAAGATCTCAGCCGTGCGCAAGTGCTCTGTACCATGTTGGAGGATGATGGCTCGCCGATGGATGTTGTACCGCGCAATATCCTCGTTAAAACGAATGAACGTTTTAGCACACTGGGATACAAAGTGGGTATTGCCTTGGAACTTGAGTTCTATTTATTGGATACCGAGAGAACAGAAAATGGCGGGCTGCAGCCACCTAAATCTCCCGCTAGCGGTCATCGAATGAGTTCAACGCAAGTCTATGCAATGCAAGACTTGGCGGATCATAACGACTTTATTGAAGAGGTAATTAGTGCTGCACATATGCAGAATATTCCTGCTGATACGGTCATCGCTGAATATGCACCCGGCCAGTTTGAAGTAAATCTAAACTATGGCGACGA
>NZ_LWFH01001398.1:0-808 GCF_001635725.1 Oleiphilus sp. HI0066 | reverse complement strand
TGCGAAATGATTCTGAAGAACCAGAAGAAAGTGCAGAATCATCTTGGTTGTATACATGCCATCGCTATGTGCAATGCTGCAGAACTCGTTGGCGGAGTTACAACCGAAGTCTCAACACCAGAAGGTACACGCTGGATACCAGAAGGCATGAGCGTGAAATACCTCGTGAAGGCCAAAACCGACTTGATCGTAAAGTGTGAAGCTGACGATATTGATTTCACACAAGACGGAAAAATAGATGTGCCCGTCGCCGCCTATAACGACGAGGGCGTGAAGTGCTTTACAGCACTAATCACGATGAATGTGAAGCGTTAGTAGCGCAAAGACCACGACAAACCAAAGGTCCGCGCATCATTCAAGTTGAAATCATCACTGATTAAACCAACGTTCCACGCCTGCGACTGTAAATTGAGTTCTAGTGCCTGCGTTTTTAGATCAATGACAGTTTTAACACCGAGACTTTCAGTAACTTTATAGCCGAAACCCAAGGACGGGTAGGTATAATCATCATAGTGAAAAACACCTGCATAAACGTCCCAGAGTTCATCAAAACCGTATAAAAACTCTGCATCGTATCGAGGTTCGAGTTTTAAACGGTGATCACGATAGTCTTCAACGCCAGTCAAAATGGGTTTTACGTCAATCAACCCCTCAGGCGATATACTTAAACGGTTAGATGTCGCATTGGCGGCAGTATAGGGTGCCTCTTTTATAGTGATTTCATTGACCACATCTAGAAAAGATATTGATAGCGCGAGACTATCAGTTAGTTTTGATTGCACATGAAAATCAAGGGTGTAACCGTAGC
>NZ_LWFH01001397.1:0-1121 GCF_001635725.1 Oleiphilus sp. HI0066 | reverse complement strand
GAATAAACGGCATCAAATAGGATCATGCCAGAGCCGCTGACGATGCCTAATACCAATCCAAAAACGGCAAAGAATGTTGATGCAAATACTGAGAGTAAGAGAAGTCTTTGTTCGCTCATGATGAAAAGTACTCGCTCAAAAACTCTGGAATGATGTGCGTTTTAAAATGCTCATAATATGCTGATTCGAATTGTGCTTGATTCCAGGTCCTGCCGAATGTGATCTCTGAAGAGCCAGCTTCATAGCATTCTACGTCAATGATGCTGTTGCTATTCTTGCAGATAGCGGTGACAGATTTACGAGCATAGATACCTTGATCAACGCACTCGTAAGCGTCTAATAAATTTAAGGTTTCTGGGTCAACGTTGTATAAAATTTTTCCGGTTACGGAAGCGTTTTTATCGGGTACGATAATTGGAGAAGACCCAAAACCTTCTTTTAATAAAATGCAGCGGCGATAACCATGTAATGTAGCTGGCGTCATTTGCCATTCCTTCTTGGTTAACTGCGCGAGAAGTTCGGGATACATTAATGTGCCGTATGCAAAAATATTCATGGTCTTCAATGCTTAAGGGTTGTAGTAACAATGTTTTCAATAGATGCCATAAATCACGCTGATTGGTCTCGTATCATGGATATTCAGCACAAAGCGTATGCGGACGACTATCCTGAATCAGTAGACGTGCTCAAAGCGAAATGGCTGCTTGCACCTGAGACGTGTTTAGCTATTCGCAATGACGAGGACTTGCTCGGATATTGTTTAGCGCACCCCTGGCCGATTAATGACACGCCTAAATTACATGTTGAGCTTAATGCTCTGCCGGAAACTGATGATCTATTCATACATGATCTGGCTTTGCACCCTGATGCAAGAGGTCAGGGGGCAGCCAAAGAACTCGTCTTAAGTGTGCTAAATATTGCACGCTTGAATCATTATAAGCAAGTGCATTTGGTGGCCGTACAAGGCTCAGAACAGTTTTGGTGCTCTTTTGAGTTTGAGATTTTGGCGGAGAGCCAGATTAGTGCAGGCTACGAAGATGAGGCCCTGCATATGTCCGTGCACCTTAAGTGAACGAGCTAGAAGGTTGATGCATTTTCGTGGTGCGTAAATGTGGCTTTGT
>NZ_LWFH01001396.1:0-963 GCF_001635725.1 Oleiphilus sp. HI0066 | reverse complement strand
ACTCAATTGGGCTGCAAGTGCAGCGGCACCACCTCCTGTGCTTCCACCGGGAGTTCTACGAAGATCGTAGGGATTGTTTGCAGTCGGGTAGAGCGGACCAAAGGTCTGACAATCTGATAGAAGCATTGGGACATTGGTTTTACCTAAGATGATCGCTCCAGCATTTTCTAATCGCTGAGCAAGTACTGAGTTGATGTCAGGCGCATAAGATTTCAGTGGCGGGAAGTTGATCGTACAGGGTGAATTTCGATATACGAACGATTCCTTAATCGTGACCGGTATGCCATACAAAGGTAGATTTGATGGGTCTTCATTCATTAATACCTTTGCTCTTGCAGACGCTTTCTCGCGAAAATCGTGAACGATCGCGTTTAACTTTGGGTTCAAAGCGTCTATGCGTGTATAGGCCCGATCTAGCGTCTCGATAATCTGTTCAGGCTTGGTTTTGTGCTCTGCACTTAGTTCATGGATTTTGTACATCATAAAGCTCGATGAAAGGTCATAGAGGCGTAATTACCAAGGAATGCGTTTTATTAGGATGTCTTTAAACATCACCCAATCGCCAATGAAGCTGTAAAGAGGGTATTTAAAGGTTGCAGGTTTGTTTTTCTCAAAGAAAAAGTGCCCAACCCAAGCAAAGCCATATCCGATAAGTGGGAGTAAAATTAACGCGCTCCAAGCACTATTTAAAATGATCCATGCCAAGGTAAGGATAACTAAGCTGCTTCCAACAAAATGCAGGCGCCGGCAGGTTTGGTTGGCATGTTCAGATAAATAGTAAGGGTAAAACTCTGAGAAGCTCGCAAATGATTCTGTT
Source organism: Oleiphilus sp. HI0066 (assembly GCF_001635725.1). Lineage (NCBI taxonomy): Bacteria > Pseudomonadati > Pseudomonadota > Gammaproteobacteria > Oceanospirillales > Oleiphilaceae > Oleiphilus > Oleiphilus sp. HI0066. The sequence goes on along the minus strand of NZ_LWFH01001396.1, from coordinate 146 downwards.
TTATTATCCATGAGGCTACCATTGTTGTTTTTTTAATTACGGGGTATACGCGTTTTATATTACTGCTAGATCTCAATGATCGCTAGCACTACAGGTTTATCGTTAAGAACTTAAACCTCAGATCTGCTTTTGATTCTCGCTTACTG
>NZ_LWFH01001395.1:0-992 GCF_001635725.1 Oleiphilus sp. HI0066 | reverse complement strand
GGTAATTCCAGTGCCATCAGAGATGAAAAATGCAGTTCGTTTGTTACTCATATTCTTCGGTACCGCGTAAAGAGAAATAGATATTTAGATTGCCCGTTATTTAGGCCTTTCTGATGCTGAATTAAGCTAGCATAAAGTGGTATGATGCGCACCTTTGAAAATCTAGCATTCTAAGAATAGAGAGTTTGAAGTCGCGTCTAATCGTACGCGAACTCCCTGTCTCTGGCGTTTATTGTTTTTGGCGACTTACGGTTAATAGGAGCTTCGTCTTGCAAGAATATATTGTTTGGTTCGATCACTTAGGGATGAATGATGTCGAACGTGTTGGTGGAAAGAACGCCTCTTTAGGGGAAATGATCGCAAACCTTAGCGGCGCAGGTGTTCGAGTGCCGGGCGGTTTTGCCACAACCGCGTATGCGTTTAACGAATTTTTAGCAAATGATGGCCTTGCTGATCGCATTCATAAGACTCTAGATGCACTAGATGTTGATGATGTAAATAAGCTTGCTGAAGTTGGTGCTGAAATCCGATCTTGGGTGATGGATACGCCGTTTCCAAAGCAATTAGAAGATGAGCTCGACAAAGCATTTGCTGAGCTTCAATCTGGCAATGATGAAATGGCTGTAGCCGTTCGTTCATCAGCAACAGCAGAAGATTTGCCAGAAGCCTCGTTCGCAGGCCAGCAAGAAACTTTTTTGAACGTGCAGGGTATTGATGCAGTCAAACATGCGGTAAAAGAAGTATTTGCATCTTTGTTCAACGACCGTGCGATTTCGTATCGTGTACACCAAGGGTTTGCGCATATTGATGTGGCGCTATCTGCAGGCATTCAAAAAATGGTGCGTAGTGAGACGGCCTCAAGCGGTGTTATGTTTACGCTTGATACGGAATCTGGTTTCCGTGATGCCGTATTTATCACGTCCTCTTACGGTCTTGGGGAAATGGTTGTTCAAGGCGCGGTAAACCCTGATGAATTTTATGTGCATAAGCCA
>NZ_LWFH01001394.1:0-1143 GCF_001635725.1 Oleiphilus sp. HI0066 | reverse complement strand
TTCGCTCATGGCAGACTTGAACAAACGATTTTTTATTTCAGGCTTATTGTTTGGACTAAATGGGCTATTTAATGCAGGCATACATCATACTCGTACTTTGATTTTATTAGCGAGCGAGCAGGATACTTAGTTCTATTTGCGAGCGATAGAGCACGGCCGTATTTCTAAATGTTTTTCAGAAATGAACTAACTATCTTTGAGCCTTGATCAAAGAGAGAGTTTTGTGTGTCCAGCCAATGGATTTTTACGCCTTTCTTCTCGATATTGCGAAACCACTTTTCCTGTTGTTTCGCAAACTGATGAATAGCGCTGCGTAGCTTTTGATGCATGTCGTTCAAGTTCATTTCTCCAAGTAGATGTTGAGAGATAAACCGATACTCTAAGCCGTAATGCTCAAGTGCTTCGTGTGAGACACCATCTTGAATAAGGTTTTCTACTTCTTCGATCATACCTTCTTCTAGGCGCGCCGATAGGCGCGCACTGATTCGTTCACGAGTCACTTCTCTTGGAAACTGCAGGCCTATAACGCAAGGCTCAAAATCGGGCCAATGTACGCATGGGCTACCAGATTTCTCTGCTAAAGCGATTTCTATTGCGCGAATGGTTCTGTCTTTATCAATTGAGTCGGTCTCGTTGTGAAGACTAGGGGATAATTCGTGAAGCTGGTGTATAAGCTGTTCGTGCGATTTTTCTTCTAATTCTGAACGCAGCTTTTTATCAATCGGGGCTGAGGTTAATGCATAACGCTGGAGTGTCGCATCCAAATACATTCCCGTTCCACCAACAAGAAAAGGCAATTTATTACGAGATATGACTTTTTCAAAAGCGGAAGAGAAGTCTTGCGCATACCGANAGAGATTATATTCCTGGCCCGGCTCGGCAATATCAATGAGATGGTAAGGAAGATCACCGTATTCTTGAAGATCCTTCCCCGTTCCGATGTCCATACGACGAAAGACTTGTCTTGAATCTGCGGAGATAATTTCGCCATTAAATTGTTTGGCGAGCTCAATCCCTAAACGAGTTTTTCCATTTGCGGTAGGCCCAAGGATCACGATTAGAGGTGTTTTTTTTTGAATTTGCATGATCTTGTTCAAAGTTTGCGCAGAATGATTTGATGCTTGAGGAGTGCACTATTAATGT
>NZ_LWFH01001393.1:0-829 GCF_001635725.1 Oleiphilus sp. HI0066 | reverse complement strand
CAACACATCCTACTGGATCATTAAAACATCGGCTTGCACGCTCTTTGTTTCTTTATGCGCTCTGTAATGGCTATGTGCATGAAAATACCGCTGTAATAGAGGCGTCCTCAGGAAGCACCGCTGTGTCTGAAGCGTATTTTGCTCGCTTACTTGGTTTGAAATTTATCGCAGTGATGCCCGAAACGACTTCTAAACAAAAGCAGCAGCAAATCGAGTTTTATGGCGGTCAATGTCACCTAGTCAAGGGCGGTGATATTTACGGTGAGGCAGAACGTTTAGCTAAGGAGTTAGGTGGTCACTATATGGACCAGTTTACCTATGCTGAACGCGCCACAGACTGGCGAGGTAATAACAATGTCGCTGACTCTATTTTCAATCAGATGCGAAGAGAGCGATACCCTGAGCCTAGTTGGATTGTGGTCAGTGCGGGAACTGGTGGTACGTCAGCGACTATTGGACGCTACATCAAATACCGCGGAGCGTCGACTCAGTTATGTGTCGCAGATCCGAGTCATTCAGTGTTTTACGACAGCTTTATGAGCGGAGATTCTTCTCTCACGTGTTCCTGTCCATCTGCAGTTGAAGGCATTGGACGGCCTCGTGTGGAGCCGTCTTTTGTTCCAAGTGTTATTGATAAGATGATAAAAGTGCCAGACGCTTCGGCCTTTGCGTGCATGCAATTCGTGAGCGACTTACTTGGAATTAGAGTAGGCGGTTCCACAGGTACAAACATGTTTGCGGCATTTCAGTTAGCTGTGCAGATGAAAAAAGAGAATAAAAGTGGCTCAATCGTTACAATGCTGTGTGATCGGGGCGAACGTTATGTCGA
>NZ_LWFH01001392.1:0-1049 GCF_001635725.1 Oleiphilus sp. HI0066 | reverse complement strand
TTGAAACGAATTAGCTCGTTTCGAAATGCTACATTCGAGAATTCGCTCGTGTCTGCTCCATTGGTGAATGGTGAACTCGCATCTCCCGATGCACAGCCAAGAAACGCTGCAGCACGCACTCCACGAGACAAAAACTCCATCGAGATACGACCGCTTTCTTGAACGCGTGCAACTCCACCTTGAAGATTGAAAGCCTGACTATTGCTATTAAAAATTTGGAATAAACCAAGCAATAGGAAAGAACTCAACGCCAAGGCAACGAGCAATTCAACAAGTGATAAGCCTTGTTGTTTCGAATGTTGTGTCATAGTGCTCTACTCCTTAAGGCTCAAATGAAAGATCAATAGAGCTTGTCGCGATGCTCGTTGTACCTTGCTCGACACGGTCTGTCCACTGCACCCTTACGGTATAAACGCTGCCATTCAAAGCAATAGAACCCTGACCTGCCGGGAGAGATCTTGCTAGATTTGCTTGCCACTCAAATCGATCATTGATCGCCATATCTGCAGAAGAACATCCTGTTGTATTCAGGCAATTTGCTTTGGCACTGCCTCCCGTTCCATCACCATAATCGCCATTATCAACGCCTTCGCTGTTCGCGCGCATACGATCAGCCATATCATTGGCATAGTACAGTGCAACACCGCGATAACTTGAGTTTGAGGTGTCTTGCACAGCTCTCACCTGCATACTCGCCATGCCTAATAAACCAACTGCTAGAATTAGCATCGCCACCATAATCTCAATCATAGAGAGACCTTGCTGATGATGTTTGCCTGTAAAGGTAAGTTGTCTCATGTCATTCATCACTCATTAAGGACAGGTAAAATTATTCACGTTCACGCGACCCGACAAAGCCACGGCTATCTGACGATCATCTAAGCCTGCTTGAGCAGTACATAGATTGAAGCTGATCGCAGGTGTTGCAAAACCAGCGCCGTTGAAACTAAAAGTACCAGCGGTGCCTGTTAAGGTAAGTGCACCGTCAATGGCATCGAAACGTCGGATCTCTTCGTTGGCATCAAAGATCGCATCGCCATCAAGATCTA
>NZ_LWFH01001391.1:0-709 GCF_001635725.1 Oleiphilus sp. HI0066 | reverse complement strand
TCAGCAATAGCGACATCGTAATAGCGTTCGGGAAATTGTTCGGCAAAAGATACAAGGTCTGATCCCTCTTTCATTGCTGGTGTGATCCCAATGATGCGTTGATCAGCTTTTGCTGCATCACAAATCCATTGACCAAAGATATTTGAGTAGCTCGGCTTTTTCTTGGCAGTTGCGATGTTTTGGTTGGCTTGCTTGGCTTCGATTTTGTTGATTGCATGGTAGCCAATAGGATCGGATTCGGCAGGAGCGAATCCACGCCCTTTTTTCGTGACAACATGCAGGAACTGAGGGCCGCTCATGTGGTTCATGTTATCAAGTGTTTGAATTAGTAGTGGCAGGTCATGGCCATCAATTGGGCCAATATAGTTGAAGCCTAGTTCTTCAAACAAGGTGCTTGGGGCCATTAGACCTTTGACATGCTCCTCGGTTTTACGAGCAAATTCACGAAGGCTCGGTGTGCCGCTCAATACACGCTTACTACCGTCACGTACTTGATTGTATGCCTTGCTTGAAAGGATTTGTGCTAAGTGATTTTTTAAGCCGCCAACATTGTTGGAGATCGACATGTCATTGTCGTTAAGAATGACGAGCAGGTTAGGATAAATGTCGCCTGCGTGGGCAAGTGCTTCAAACGCCATGCCAGCGGTTAACGCGCCGTCTCCGATGACTGCAATTGCTCTACGATTCTCACCTTTGTGTTTTGCTGCTA
>NZ_LWFH01001390.1:0-1115 GCF_001635725.1 Oleiphilus sp. HI0066 | reverse complement strand
GAGCGAGTTATAAATGTAAGAACTACGACAAGTAGCAAACATTGATAACACAATCACTCAAAGCGTTTTTCCGCTCTATGCGTTCAAAGTATTCCGTTTGTCGTGCGTGATAACGCCCTGGTTGAGACATGGAACAACAATAACAATGACTGACGGTCTTGAACTGTTCAGCATGAAAGACCCGCTAAGGAAAGTAGGTAATTTCATGCTACGTCCTCCTTTTATTCTTCTTACTATATTTAGCGCGCATTAACGGCTAAACTTCTTCACCTCTTATTACGATAATTAAGATCAGGAAAACATGGCAGCATTGCCCCCTAGCATCATCTCTCGCGATGAACATCCCGTATCGCGCAAACATATTAGTCCGAATGCATTAAAGGTTCTTTATCGACTCGAAAATGCTGGTTTCAAAGCCTATTTAGTGGGCGGTTGTATTCGTGATTTACTGCTAGGTATTCAGCCAAAAGACTTCGATATCGCAACGAATGCTCATCCTGAACAAGTGCATAAGCTATTTTCGAATTCTCGTTTGATCGGCCGACGCTTCAAACTTGTACATGTTCTTTTTGGTCGAGAAATAATTGAAGTCGCAACATTCCGTGGCAGCAATGAAGATTCATCAGCACAGCAACAAACCGCTGAAGGAATGCTCACACGAGATAACGTGTACGGAACGATAGAAGAAGATTCTATTCGTCGCGATTTTACCGCAAATGCGCTGTATTACAGCGCAACTGATTTTTGCATTTATGATTATTGCGATGCCCTAACAGATATCAAAGCACACTCACTCAAGCTTATTGGCGAGCCTGAAGAGCGCTATCGCGAAGACCCTGTTCGCATGTTACGAGCAATTCGTTTCTCCGAAAAACTTAACTTCGATATCGAACAAAAAGCAGAACAAAGTATCCATGAACTATCTCATCTGATGTCGATGGTGGCGCCTGCCCGATTATTTGATGAAATTATTAAGCTTTTTGTCTCGGGTTATGGGGCCGCAATATTTGAGCGCCTATTAGATACAGGGCTATTTAAAGCCTTATTCCCAAGCGTTGCGCACACCATAGATAAAAGCCAAAAAGAACACTATCTCAGTTTTATCCGAGCGGCCT
>NZ_LWFH01001389.1:0-950 GCF_001635725.1 Oleiphilus sp. HI0066 | reverse complement strand
GACCGTTGTATCGGCTAAGATAAGCGCTTGTTCCGGGTCGATACCCAAAGCACTGCAACATCCTTCAAAATCGATCGAGCATGGTTCATCACCAACACCATGAAGAGAAAGCAGATAATTAGATAACTGAACTAGCGACACTAGTTCCTGATGCTCACCCTCGTAACTTGGAGATTGATGCATAGCAGCAACTTTAATACAGGACTCTGGCAAGCCCCAAAGCTTCAATAAAATAGCACCAAGGGAGCCATGCCCCAATGAGATAAACTCTTGAGCTGCGCCCATTCCAAATACTTGCTGTTCAATATCACGCATGGTTCTCTCTGGCTCAGCGACACGAAGCTTATTGAGCATGCGATACTCAGGCGGGAAGAGCTGCCCGATGAGCAGTAGACCAAAATTGTGGAGTAAACCAGACAAGTATGCCCCGTGCTCGTCTACACCCAAATCAGGGTTGACCATGACAGAGAGCGCTTGAGTTAACACAGCAGAATGCAAAGCATGACGCCATAATGCATTTAGCCCTAATGGACCATCGAGAGGTAAGGTAAAAGCACGAGCGGATGCAATGCCAAGGGAAAGTTTAGCGACGCGTTCAAAACCTAAGACAGCATTGATCGCCTCTTTCACATCAGTCAAATTGCCACGGTAATTGAACAATGCCGATCTTGCATAACGCATAATTTGCGCAGATAAACTTGGATCTTGCTCCACAAGCTGGGCCAATTCCTGAACACTAGAATTAGGATCAGACGTAATATGCATGACGCGCACAGCGGTTTCAGGCATCGGAGGCAGACGATAAAGTGTTGTTAGCTTTTTAGCCACATCATCAAGCGAGTAGCCTTTCTCGATATGAACTACTAGCTCTGGCGCGCTTAGACTTTCAGAAAAGTCGCCTTTATTGCATTGGTGAAATGCCGCTCGAATCGATAAGCGAGGCAAGTTTA
>NZ_LWFH01001388.1:0-957 GCF_001635725.1 Oleiphilus sp. HI0066 | reverse complement strand
ACTTTAGAAATTTGGATTGAGGCCGGTTTACCTGAAGGAGTGATTAATCTCGTCCAAGGCGAACGACTAACCGGTGAAGCGCTCGCACAACATCCGGATATAGATGGACTGTTTTTTACAGGAAGCTCCAGAACCGGAGCCATTCTTCACCAACAATGGGCAGGTCAGCCCGCCAAGATCCTTGCTTTAGAAATGGGAGGCAACAATCCACTGATTGTTGATCGTGATAGCCCTATTGAGGCGACTGTCCATCACTTATTATTTTCGAGTTTTGTCTCAGCTGGTCAGCGCTGCACATGTGCTCGACGCGTTTTTATTCCGACTGGTGAGTACGGCGATCAGCTTGTATCTTCGTTAATTAGCTCAACACGCGCATTACAGGTTGGCGCATTTGATGCAGAACCTCAGCCTTTTATGGGATGCCTGGTTTCGGAAGGCGCAGCGCAAAGTATCGTGTCGGCTTATCAGAATTTATTGAGTATCGGCGCTAAACCCTTATTGGAACTCGCAAGAGATAATGAGGTGCCAGCGATGCTGCGTCCTTGTATCGTCGATGTGACGGGGCTTGACGTACCTGATGAAGAATATTTTGGTCCTTTGATGCAAGTCATTCGTTATGAGAACTATGAAGACGCGATCAAGCAAGCGAACGCCACGCGTTTCGGACTGGCGGCAGGTTTAATTAGTGAGAACGAATCACTATGGCAAGACTTTTTGCTAGATAGCCGTGCTGGTATCGTAAATTGGAATATGCCTCTTACCGGAGCAAGCAGTGCTGCACCATTTGGTGGTATCGGTGAGAGTGGCAACCATCGAGCAAGTGCGTTGTATGCAGCAGATTATTGCGCGTATCCTGTTGCATCAATGGAATCTAAACAAGCAAATGTACCGGCAACATTATCGCCCGGTATGACTTTGAAACCTTAATAAGTTCTTAACTACGTAAATCGCAATGGA
>NZ_LWFH01001387.1:0-617 GCF_001635725.1 Oleiphilus sp. HI0066 | reverse complement strand
GGGACAGACAGCTGTTTCAAATTTGCCAACTACTGTGCTGTTGGGGCTTGAGGCAACACATATGAAGGAAGGCGAATTCAAAGCTTCTGCGGTTGCTTTTGGTGGAGCTGTTCGGATCAATCTTCCTAGTACTCCAGGCCTATCAGTAGAAACTCGACTGCACTACGCGCCTGATATTCTTGCTTACGGTGATTCTGATGAATTTAAACGCTTTCGAGCCCAGCTCAATTATCGAGTCATCCAGAGTGCTGATCTCAGTCTTGGCTACCAGTATTTGAATGCAGGTATCAAAGATGCTGGCGATCGCACCTTCGAGAGCGGTTACTTCATTGGTCTAGGGATGAAATTTTAGGTCGTTCAAAGCTAGCTCAGGTTTGCGTACGCTATAACGAACCCTGCGTCATCACTAAGACTAATCTCAAGTGATGACGCATTCAGTTCCTCAAATCGAGATTGTGCACCATCTGTTAATGTAACGACTGGCTTTCCATTTGAATCATGCTGAAGCGAAATATCACGCCAAGATACTCCTGACGAAAATCCTGTGCCTAAGGCCTTCGCAACAGCCTCTTTCACAGCGAAGCGTTTTGCGACAAAATTTTCTTGACCACGATCTA
>NZ_LWFH01001386.1:0-1438 GCF_001635725.1 Oleiphilus sp. HI0066 | reverse complement strand
CCTGTTCTTAAAAAGCTCATCGGTAAGATTATGAGTGCTTGGTACCCAAGCTTGGCGCTTAAAAATAAGGTTGACCCTAATATTGTCTGTGGAAATCCAGACGTTGTACGAGCTTATATGAATGACCCGTTAAATCACGGTCTCGTATCGGCGCGATGGTTTAGTGATTATCTACAGCAGATCGAACGCCTTAAAAAAGAAGCGGCTAGTATTCGAGTGCCTGTTGCTATCTGGCATGGCGAGAAAGATGAGTTGGTGGCTCCATGGGTCGGTAAACAGTTGCACGAAGGTCTTCAATGCTCGGGCAAGCAATTTCATACCGTTGAAAACGCCTTGCACGAAATTCTATTCGAGCAGAATTGGCAGTCTTTGGCTGGCGATATGAAAGTCTGGTTAGAGCAGTATTAAATTCACAATCACAGGCCGCTATGTATTGGCGGTAATCGTAGCAAAAGTGTAGAATACGCGCCTTTTTACGATTGCCCTCAAGGACTGTGAATGCTTGAAGTAAATCCTATTGTTCAGAAGATTAAAGAAATGCTCGAGCGTGTTGTAACGCTTAGGGGGTATCTTTGACTTCGATACCAAAAATGAGCGCTTAGTTGAAGTTACGCGCGAGCTAGAAGATCCTGCTGTCTGGGACAATCCCGAAAATGCGCAAGCGCTTGGTAAAGAGCGTTCAAGTCTCGAAGCTGTTGTCACTACCATCGAAGATTTAGAAAGCGGATTGAATGACTGCCAAGACCTATTAGATATGGCGGTTGAAGAGCAAGACGAGGACGCTGTGAACGACGTTCAAAGTGAAATCGAAAGCTTAGAAGAAAAGCTAGCTACTCTTGAGTTCCGTCGTATGTTCTCTGGCGAAATGGATCCCAATAACGCGTACTTAGATATTCAATCTGGTTCGGGCGGTACTGAAGCACAAGATTGGGCATCGATGATTATGCGCATGTATTTGCGTTGGGGTGAGCAAAAAGGGTTTAAAACTGAGTTAGTTGAAGTGTCTGATGGAGAGGTCGCAGGTATTAAAAGTGCGACCATTCAATTCACAGGTGAATATGCTTTCGGCTGGCTCAGAACAGAAACAGGTGTGCATCGCCTAGTTCGTAAATCACCTTTTGATTCGGGAAATCGTCGCCATACTTCATTTGCTTCTGTGTTCGTCTCCCCAGAGATTGATGACAATGTCGACATTGAAATTAACCCAGCAGATTTGCGTATCGATACATATCGATCAAGTGGTGCGGGTGGTCAGCACGTCAACACGACGGATTCAGCGATTCGTATCACGCACGAACCTTCGGGTATTGTTGTTCAGTGTCAAAATCAGCGTTCACAGCATCAGAACAAAGACAAGGCCATGCAACAGTTGCGTGCCAAACTCTATGAACTTGAGATGATGAAGCGTAGTGAAGCAGCACAAGCCTTAGAAGAGAGC
>NZ_LWFH01001385.1:0-996 GCF_001635725.1 Oleiphilus sp. HI0066 | reverse complement strand
CAATAATAAAAATAAAAGGTTGGGCATTCTACCAAAGACAAGCGTTTTCGCCTACGAATAAGTTGAGCTGAAAGATAAATCCTTGATATCAACATGGTGATTAACCGAAGATTTTTACAAACGCATCGTGCGCCACATCGCGCTCAACCGGAAACTCTTTCAATCCTTCAGGATAACTAACACCTGACAAACTTTTTCTGTGCAACGCAGATCGTAAGGCTCTATACGCATCATCCAAAGCTTGATACGAAAGTTTTTCATCAATGGTTGACGAAAGTGCCTCCAACAAGCGCACATTATCTGACCAAACTGTTAGTGATGGATGCTCATGCGCATTGGCCAATACCAAGAACTGCGTTAAGAACTCAATATCAATCAATCCACCTCGACCTTGCTTGATATTTTTTTCTGCCATGTCGATCGAGCCGAGCTTATCTGCTGCAGCCGTATGCATCTTCTCTCTCATCACTCGGACTTCTTCAAGCAACTTGGCGCGCTCTCTTGGCATACTCAAAATTGCATCGCGTACTGCATCAAATTTAGCCATTACCCGCTCATCACCAGCAACACAGCGAGCACGAACTAAGGCCTGATGCTCCCACGTCCAAGCATCTTCTCTTTGGTATTTTTCAAAGGCTTTAATCGAAGACACCAACATTCCAGAATTACCAGAGGGGCGCAAACGCATGTCCACTTCATAACATATCCCTTGAGAGGTTTGGGCTCCCAAAATATGCACCAAGCGCTGACCTAAACGAGTATAAAAAAGCTGATTATTAATTGGCTTATCGCCATCCGTTGAGCCGAAGTCATTGGCATCGTAAATAAATACCATATCGAGGTCTGAACTATAGCCCAGCTCAATACCACCAAGCTTGCCGTAACCGACCACAGCAAACCCAGAATAGCCACCTTCTAATTCGTCCCCTTCTGGGAAACCATGTTTCTGACTTAAGTTGTGCAAAGCGATCGATAATGCCGAATCGACACAGGCTT
>NZ_LWFH01001384.1:0-1634 GCF_001635725.1 Oleiphilus sp. HI0066 | reverse complement strand
ACAACCTGGCGTGCAAGTAAGTGGTTAAGTGCAACCGGTGGGCTCAGATAACCAAGCTCAAACGCTACCAGTGTCAGCATCCAGAAGTGAATTGGATCTATACCTGCGCTGTAAGCGATTGGAGCAATTGTCTGACTTACTAAAATAACTGCGCCAAACGGTTCCATGATCATACCCATGACGATCAATACGCAAACAAGTAAGCCCATTGCCGCCCAAACGCTTGAGAATTCAGCAGGGAATGTCTCTACGATGCCGGAGCGCTCGATGGTTCCACCAAGACAGATAGTACAGCCGATTAATAACAATAATGCGCCGATTTCTGCTGTTGTCTGATTCGTTGCGGTACGAATGTTGGTTTCGATGCCTTTGTGAGGAATCTTCGTTTTACCATCTTCGCTAACTGCTTCTTTCTTCGTCACGTGCTCATAAATCAAAATCACAAGCATCATAACTGGAAGAATACGTGCTGCTGAGAATTCGTCTAAGCGAACGTTTACCGCATAGCGATAGAACAATACAACGGCAACAGACAAGATGATGTAAGGAATCAATGGACGGAAAGCTTGAAGCATTTCAGGGAAAGCTTGCCCTGGAGATGCAAGTTCAAACTTGCTCTGACGGTTAAGCGTCAATGCAAAGAAGCCAAACATCACCGCGCTCAGCATGAATACGTATACACCCCAACCAAATAACTGGTCAGTTGTGACTTCACGGTTCATAAATGCGATAACAACCACAAGCAAGCAAGGACGTAATACAACACCCATTGAGCCGGACATCGCTGTCGCTGCTAGTGCCAATTGACGACGCGTACCTGCAGCGCGTAACTCGTGATAAATCACGGCACCTGCCGCAATAACGAAAATACCTGAACCGCCAGTGTAGGCTGTTGGAATAGCCGCAAGAATTACGACAAGAACAACTAATAGCTCTGGTGGTAGTTTCCATGGCTTGAACAAAGAAAGCACGAGCGATGCAAAGCGCGTTTGCTTAAGCATCATACCTATCCAGACGTACAAGCCGACGTTCAAGAACATGTCACTGAGATCAAGAAGCTTGTCTAGGTGAATACCTAGTGCTGCTGGGTTAGGCTTGTTGCCTTCACCTAGGCCAAAGAAGAAGAACGCCGCAGCAATGATTGTCATGGTTGCGTACAATGGAATAGCTAGACCAGCTCGACCAATGTTGCCGCCTGGTGTGAGATCTGCCGCAGGTCGGAATATGTTGATGGCACTCATGATGGTGAGTACGCCGAAGCCATAGACCCAGAGTTCATGAATGAAGGCCACGTCAGCGGTTATTTTGGATCCATCTGAATGTGCTAGATCTCTAAATGCTACAGCAGACGCCAGTAGTAAGCCATTAGCAGCTAACTGAGCTGTGCTCGCCACGTAGTGATCTAAGCGAGACATCACCGGACGCATAGCAATGTGGTGACGTGTGAATGTAGCAGTTGTAGCGCATAGTAAGATTAGACCAACCAGAATAAATTTCTGGGACATGATGCCTACAGCAATCACTTCAGAAACGAATAACTCAACAGCTCTGAAAGTTTCCAATGCAGGAGTGATTCGTTGTTTAGTTTCTTCGTACGACTCAAAGGCAGCAACACAATCTGCTTTTGAGTTTAT
>NZ_LWFH01001383.1:0-983 GCF_001635725.1 Oleiphilus sp. HI0066 | reverse complement strand
CTACCATTTAATTTCCAGCCTAGCTAAATCAACGTTAATTTTGCCTCATAATGGTGCGCACGGCGTGTCGTTACTACCTGATGCGCAATTTTAGTTCGCTTAACTGTCAGGTTGCTTTCCATCAGACCCTACGCTTAAACGCTTTGGCGCATCAAAGACCATTTGGTATGCATCATGCACTAGTTACGATACGTGATACGCAACAAGTGAACGGATCGAGATCATCGTGCAAGTGATAGATAAATTCTTAGAAGAAGAGCGTCTGCCAAAAAGTTTTAGAAACACAGCCTCGCGATACTTCGATCCCGTTGTAGATGCTTTGCTACGCTATCGGGCGCCCATGAAAGAACCTGTGTTTATTGGGCTAGTTGGTTGCCAAGGGTCAGGCAAATCAACCCTTTGTAAGTATTTTGCCAATTCATTAAAGGAGCAGGGTGCGAAAGTCGTTAGTTTGTCACTCGACGATTTTTATCTTGGAAAACTGGATCGTAAGCATCTTGCTTTAAGTGTCCATCCTCTGTTTGCAACGCGCGGTGTACCATGTACACACGACGTATCTAGGATTCGGGAAGTTCTTGAAGCCCTTCGAGAAAATACAGGGGAAATCAAACTGCCAGCGTTTAATAAGGCGACCGACGATGTAGTCCCTGCTGAAAACGAAATCGTCGTTGCAACTAACCCAGATTTTGTAATTTTTGAAGGCTGGTGTTGGGGCGTTGAAGCCGTTGATGAAGCCTTACTAGATGCACCATGTAACGCGCTAGAGGAAATTGAAGATCCTGAACGAATATGGCGTTTAGAAGTTAATCGTGCATTGCGTCAAAGTTATGAGCCGCTGTATCGCTTTTTTGATCTGTGGTGTTTTTTAAAAGCGCCGTCTTTTGCTTCTGTTTACGAATGGCGACTACAACAAGAGAAGAAATTAATAGACACGCTCAAGCCAGAAGATGCTGCTGATGGAATTCTTGATGAGAAAAGTTTGA
>NZ_LWFH01001382.1:0-1216 GCF_001635725.1 Oleiphilus sp. HI0066 | reverse complement strand
GCCAAGCAATCTAGCTCTTGAGGCTCGACCTAACTCACTTTTATTCGAGCTTTTTGGAAGCCTTGGCGATACTTCGTGATGCAAATACGTAATAACGGACTTATCGACTTCGCCAAAACGAATCATTCCTTGCCCTTGCTCTAACTGATACTCAAATGCACGATTAGACTCTGGATATACTTTAACCTTAAGTACTTTGCTCAGCTGCTTCATCGCGGTGATCTGTTCTGGAGTACTCGCAACTGAGCTGACACGAAACCCTAAATCAATAGCGTGGTCTGCATCTGGGTCAAAGTAGCCATAATTTATTGCATGCAAATACATGTCCTTCGCACCATAGCTTATCCAGATTTGATCGCCAGGCTTATAATCTTTACCTGCCAAAAATGAGAAATTTTGCTTTTTAGTTGATAGCAAACGCCCTTTTTTGTCTGAGTGATTGAACATGTCTAACACAGGTAAAAAACCGAATTCTCCCCAAGCACGATATCTATAATTGAGCGCGACTTGAGCTAGCGTATCGGCATCCAGTTGCGGATCTAGCTCTAACAAACCATCAACCATGCGAGCAATTGATTTTTTCTCTGCAAGCGCAAACTTATACAGCAAAGGCGAGCCTCGTTTTAAAGTCTCCAACTCCTCATTTGTGCAGTAGTAAACGTTGTGCTCTTTGAAAAAAGACAAGGGATAAAAAGAATCAGTGTAAAACCAAGGTTCTGCCAGACCGGACATTCGTCGCGCAATGACATGAATAGTTTTCAGTTGATTCGTTAATTCAAATGGATAATCAAAGTCTATATCCATGGGCATAAGAGCTGATTGAGGCAAAGACGCGAAAATTTCATTCTTGGCAATCGGGCCTGATGCATACATGCCATAAACACCGTCGACACATCGTCTTTCAATATTTGGATGCAGCGTCATACCAACCGCTTCAGCTTGGCTTCGCATTGAAAGATATTGTTCGTAATTCATACTGCTAATTCTTCTTATTTAGATAAATGCACAAGTTTAATGACAAAGTGAAAGCACAGCTTTGCGCTAGTTCTTAGTTCGTACTATTGAGCTATGGGATTAATACTTTCAGATGGACTTACTGCCAACTCCAACTGCTCTGATACATCTTTTGCTACCGCGTCAATATCACGCATTTCTGACAATGGCGGCAGTTGCTCGAGACCTGAAAGATTAAAGTAATCAAGAAATAATTTAGTCG
>NZ_LWFH01001381.1:0-1049 GCF_001635725.1 Oleiphilus sp. HI0066 | reverse complement strand
ACTATATATGGATTTTTATTCGAAAATACCCTCTAGTTGATTAATGAGGATCTCATAATAATGATTCAGCAAAGCTAACTAATTCTTAGAGAAGTAGATATTGCGATAACTCGCTTGGGCATCTTGTTTTGAATTGTCTGTGTCAGTCATGATCGCAATTGCATCAATACGGGATATGCCCTTACCGAAAAACGCCTTAAAGTCTTCTTTCAAATTGCGTTTCTCGGTATACCAAGTCCCTGACGCCGAACTTGCATTTTTTACGGGAACCATTTGGGCGTTGTCGCCGGCAAAGGCATTTGGCCAAGCATCTTTGCTCGTAGCGCTAGAAGACCAAACATAGTTTAGTGCGATCGTATTCCAGAAAAACAAACCACCATCAACAACAACATACATTCGTGCAACATAATCATCACCTGACTTACTTTGCTCATCTAATGCAGCTAAGCTCTTATCGGACCTCCACTCCCAATTCAAGTAAGGAAATTCGTTAATATCGATATCTTGTTTCAAAAACAGGCCTGACGCACTTGCATTGCTGATTGCCCTCAAGAATGACGCTCCGTCACTATCACGCTCGAGCATATACTGCGTCTCTCCCTCAAATGACTTTGACTCCCATTGTTTTAGGTCGTCTTCTGAGGGAGACAAAACTGATAAGGTCTCTGCATAAACCGCCTTACTTGCACCAAGCAATACCGCTAATAAAAAGCTCATGACTAAACGAGCTGCTTTTACTCCACGCATTTTCATACCCTACAATTGTTTAGAGGACACTATAGACAAATTATGACTGCAAAGTTCCTCGCACAAAAACTGTAGACAATAAAAAAGGAGCTCTTCGGCTCCTTGTAATAGAAATGACGGCGTTTTTATTTAGCGATATCTTCAAGAATACTAGAAAAATCCTTCTTTCCTTCTCCTGAATCTTGCTTATCGACATACATGTCATGTGCAGCACGACCTAGAGGCGTTTTACTTGAAGTTTCGACAGCATTCTCCATCGCCAAGCCTAAGTCTTTGGCCATTAGATCTACCATAAAACCCGG
>NZ_LWFH01001380.1:0-1126 GCF_001635725.1 Oleiphilus sp. HI0066 | reverse complement strand
ATTTGGAATTAAGTTCGTTGCCATTCCTTTTGCTGGAGGTCAACTTCAAGCAAGCCAAGTCCAAGAATTTAAAAGCGAACTTGATGCGGGTCTCGTAACGCATGCTTATTGCCGAACGGGCAATCGTTGCACGATCATATGGGAGGAAAGCAGCAAAATTTAATCGATTTTCTGTTGGGTTGAAGACTCTGTGAATCAGTATTATTCGAAGCAGTTATTTGTTAACGATATTATCGCTGCGTTTATCGTAACTGCTTTGCTGATTCCTCAATCCATTGCTTACGCAATGCTGGCCGGCCTTCCTCCTCAGGTCGGTTTATTTTCTAGTATTTTACCCATCGTTGTTTATAGCCTTTTTGGTAGTAGTACGACGCTATCTGTGGGGCCTGTCGCAATCATCTCCTTAATGACCGCATCGGCCATAGGTTCAGTTAGTGAAAATGTGGATGTCGGATACGCAGAAGCAAGTATTGTACTGGCTTTGCTGTCGGGGCTTTTCCTCGTCTTGTTTGGCTTATTTCGGCTCGGGCTGATCATTAACTTTATATCAAAGCCAGTCGTGTCAGGATTTATTACGGCTTCTAGTTTGATTATTGTTGCGAAGCAAATAGATCATTTTTCGGCGTTTGATATCTCGTCGTTTAATTCAACATTAGCGCTTGGCGTAACCTGCTTGACAATCCTTTTATTAAATAAACAATTTGGTACTCAGATTTTCTCGCGCTTAATGCCAGCGGGTATCGCGAATTTAATCAGCAAAGCAGTGCCATTTTTTCTAGTCGTTTTAGCTTCGTGTATGTCGTTCTTTTTTGACCTAGAAGCAATAGGGGTTGCAGTTGTTGGTTATATACCTCAGGGCTTGCCTAGTATCTCTTTTGCCGAAGTTGATGTTTCGATTGTCGAGAAGCTGGCATTACCGGCTTTAATGATTAGTTTGATTGGGTATGTCGAGTCTGTATCGGTTGCTCAAACTCTTGGTGCTAAAAAGCGAGAAACTATTATCCCGAATCGTGAGCTTATTGGACTCGGAGCGTCAAATATTGCATCTGGCCTATCCGGAGGAATGCCAGTTACCGGAGGGTTTTCACGATCTGCCGTGAATTTTGAGGCCGGCGCAGCGACTAAG
>NZ_LWFH01001379.1:0-976 GCF_001635725.1 Oleiphilus sp. HI0066 | reverse complement strand
CTTTTCATCCAAATCAAAAACAGGCTCTGGAGATTGCGCAGACTCTTTGAGATCTTGAATACCTTTAAGCCGCTCTGCCATACGCTGCTCTCGTAGCGTTTTCTCTCTTTGTTCAGCCAATTTCTCTAAACGTCGATCAGGCTTTGGAGCCTCTACCGGTTTAGGCGGTTCTTGACGCTTCGCCTGCTCTTGTTTCTTTTTCTGCTCGCGCTTCTTTCGTTGCGCCTCTAACTCTGCCTTTCGCTTTTGCTCTGCTAACTTTTTCTTCTTAGCTTCTTCTTGCTTAGCCTTGGCGATTTTCTTTTTTCTCTCAGCCTCTGCTTTTTTCTTAGCCAACTCTTTCTTTCTTTGCGCTTCTTTTTTCTTTCTTAGCTCATCTTGTTTCTTTTTCTGACGCGCCTGTTCTTCTTGACGTTGCTTTTTCTTGTACGGTAGTTGATCAATTTCCTCAGCGGTTAACACTCGCGCCTCGATACTTGCAGGAATGACATAGGTTTTGACTGCCTCACTCGCACTCCAAGACCAACTCAACACAATCACCACGACCAAGTGCAAAACCACACTCGCTGTTAGATAACGTCGATGACCTTTAGTTAAAGACTGCTTCAGCAATGCAATGCTTTCTCTTAAAACTTGAGAGTATTGCTGGCGATTCGCTTTCTTGATCATAGATCTTCTGTTATCAAACCGACACCTGACGCACCAGCCGAACGCAGCGCCGCCATCAACTCAACGACAAGACCGTATTCAACATTTTTATCCGCACGAACTAAAACAGCTAATTGAGGATTGGCAGATAACAAGCCCTCAGTTTTCTCAAGCAAGAAATCTAGCTCCAACGGGTCTTGCGATAACGAACTCATCTCCATGTAGTAGGTCCCGTTTAAATCAACTGAGATGATTAATGGCTCTTGATTTTGTTCGACAATCACAGGGGCTGACTCGACCTGCGGCAGATCGATTTTAATGCCTTGCG
>NZ_LWFH01001378.1:0-17519 GCF_001635725.1 Oleiphilus sp. HI0066 | reverse complement strand
TTTGATTCGACCTTTCCATTCTTTGAGCAATCTAGTGGTATTTCAGACGCTGAAAAGTCTGAAGTACGAGATTATTTCACTGAACACTTTTTCACCCCATATACTGAACGTGTAGGCCAGTCACCGATTGATGCAGACACCTATTTCAAAGACTTCACTAAAAACCAATGGATACTGCAATACCATTACATCACCGCGAACCCTAACCCTATCGGTGAGAAGCAAAAAATGGAGAGCCCTAGCAACGAGTTCTCCTCGTATAGTGGCGCACACAGTGGCTATCACAATACATTTCTAGAATATTCTACAAAGCTAGGTTTTGGTGACGTCTACCTCATTGGCCCAGACGGCCGAATAAACTACTCATTAAAAAAAGGCTTTGAGCTAGGCACGAATATCATAAATGGGCCGTTCGCGAGCTCAGGATTAGGACGTGCGTTCAACGGTGCGCTGAATGCCGAACAAGGTCAATTAGTATTCGAGGACTTTAGCGCTTATACCCCCTTATTCGAAGCGCAAGCCGCGTTCATTGCCACGCCTATCGTTAAGTTCAAACGCGTACGTGGCGTTATCGCTGTTCAATTCCCTATCGACAAAATCGACCAAATCATGACAAATGGTCATGCATGGAAAGAAGTAGGGTTTGGTGAAACCGGCGAAGCCTATCTAGTAGGTTCTGACTCAAAGCTACGCAATACAATGCGTCTCAACGACGAAAACCCTGAGCGCTACTTCGAGCGCCTCCAAGCAAGCAGCATAGATAGCGACACGATTGATCAGATTAAATCTCTCGGTTCCGGAATCGGCTTACACACTATTGACACTACTGCGACACAGAATGCTCTTTCGGGCAAATCGGGCTTTGCTAGCATCACTCAACAAGATGGTCGAGAAGTGTTGTCTGCCTATGCTCCAATCAATGTTGAGGGTTTCAATTGGGCCATCATTAGCGAAATTGATAAAAACGAAGCCTTCTCAGCAGCATCTGCGCTTGCACAGGACTTAAGCGTAAGCCTTTTGTTACTTACCATCATTGTCGCAGCGCTTGCCGCCATACTTATTTGGTTTAGCGCTAATTTATTATTCAAGCCATTAGAAAATATGGGCGATAAAATGCATGACATTGCGCATGGCGATGCGACCTTATCTAGTCGTCTGAATGAAGACGGCGACAATGAAATATCCGGTTTTGCTAAAAGCTTTAATGTTTTCGTTGAAAAGCTTGCAACACTTGTTGAACGCACTGAAGAAACATCTCGATCCCTAAGCAGCCAAGCAAATCAATTGACTGACTTATCGCGAACAGGAAACCAACAAGCCATACAACAACGTCAACAGATTGAGAATATTCAGGCTGCGATCAGCCAAATTCTGGATAGTATTACTAGTAACGCCGAACGCGCAAATCTAGCGTCAGATGCTGCCAACGAGGCCAAGTCTAATTCTGAAAAAGGCAAAGCAGCGACGCAGCGGGCGGTCGAATCAATTCAAGATGTCGAGCAAGAGATTACAAACGCAGCAGAAGCTCTCGCAGGTGTAGAAAACGACACAAATGAGGTAGCAAGCCTACTCGCGGTGATTGATTCGATCTCCGAGCAGACCAATCTACTCGCACTTAACGCAGCAATTGAGGCTGCTCGAGCCGGCGAAAATGGCAGAGGGTTCGCTGTGGTCGCAGACGAAGTCCGCAGTCTGTCCCACAAAATTCAACATGAAACAGCAGCCATTACGACGACGGTTAACAATCTAAAAGTCGGAACAGAGAACGCAGTTGCCGTCATGCGTGCTAGTAAAGAAAGCAGCGAACGCAGCACTGAGTCATCCCAACTCGCCGGCAAATCACTTGATCAAGTTGTAGAATCGAGTGATTACATCGCCGGAATTAACCGAGAAATCAAATACAATACCAACATCAATACAAACTTAGCCAACGACATCAAAGAGAATGTCGACCAAACAGCGCAAATTACCTCTGAGTCAACGACGGCATCCCATCAAATCCAAGAGATTGGGAACGACATTGCGTCATTAGCATCTCAACTGCATGAACTTGTTGGCCAATTCTCTAACGAATCGAATAACCACTCTGAAGCACAAGAAATTTCGAAGTAATAATAACTACCCTCATTGTAATTTCTTGCAAAACTAAAACGCTACCTCTCTTGTTTTATCGTCGAAAACGAGTTTGAGACCACCTGAAAAACCCCACCACATAAGGCATTTATACAAACCATAAGAAAAAGTGATAGCCATAATGATAACATCGGCTTTTCTTATAAAGAGAATAATTTTCCCTATATAAGAAATAAAATTTCATATAAATCAGCAACTTAACCAAAAACTCGGAACTACGTCACACAGTCAATCCAATTAATTCGATGATCTCGATCGCTTGGTCAGGTTTTATCGAATAGTTCATCTCTAAAACCGCCATTACGATGCGCGCAACCATACCTTGTAGTAGAGGCATACATCGTGATTCAAACAGACATATTAATGATAGGCGGCGGCATCATGAGTGCAACGCTCGCAACATTAGTCTCGGAGCTAGACAACACTCGCTCTATGACACTTATCGAACAAGCGGAACGATTCGGTAACGAAAGTTCAGATGCATGGAACAATGCAGGGACTGGGCATGCTGGATATTGCGAACTCAATTATACACCGCAAAGTAACGATGGAAGCGTATCTCCTGATCGAGCACTCGCTATTAATGAGCAATTTGAAAACTCTCTACAATTTTGGAGTTCACTGACCCAAAAAGGTGTTTTCGCTCGCTCCGAAGACTTCATAAAGCAAGTACCACATTTGAGCTGGGTCAAAGGCGAGCAAGCCTCCAGATTTCTTGCTGAACGCCATCGTTCATTATCAAAGAACGCGTTATTCGACGGAATGGAATATTCCAATGATCCTTCTGAGCTAAATCAATGGCTGCCGCTGATTACTGCTGGTCGCTCAAGCAACGAATCGATGGCCGCGACGCGAGTCCAGCACGGCTCTGATGTTAACTTCGGCGCGCTTACGCGTATGTCGGCGGTACACTTATCCTCGCTAGAAAATGTCGATGTAAGGGTAAGTTCCCGCGTCGTAAACCTAGATAAACAAGGTGATCGCTGGCATGTCACAGTTCAGAACGTAAAGTCTGGTGAACGTACGGTATTTAATTCAGGTTTTGTATTCATTGGTGCTGGCGGCGCTAGCTTATCTTTACTGCAAAAATCTGGCGTCAAGGAAGCTAAAGGTTATGGAGGCTTCCCAGTCTCAGGTATTTGGTTAGCATGCCAAAACGAAGAGCTTGCGTTGTCTCACAACGCGAAGGTGTATAGCCAAGCTGAGGTAGGTGCACCACCTATGTCTGTCCCTCATTTAGATACACGTTACATTGATGGTAAGCCTGCACTACTGTTCGGACCATTTGCAGGCTTTACGACGAAATTTTTAAAACAAGGCAACATCCTAGATCTTATTCGTAGCGTGCGTTTAGACAATATTGCCAACCTTTTACACGTTGCTCGTAACAACTGGTCTCTTACGCAGTACTTAGTAAAAGAAGCACTCAGTTCACGTGACGCAAGACTTACTCACTTAAATGGGTTCTTACCACACGCTGATCATAGCGAATGGCAGTTACGCCGTGCTGGTCAGCGCGTGCAAATCATTAAAACAGGAGCACGAGGAAAAGGCTCTTTGGAATTTGGAACAGAAGTATTAGCAACCAAAGATCGCTCTTTGGCGGCACTTATGGGTGCCTCCCCAGGTGCGTCGACCTGTGTATCAGCAATGCTTGATGTCATTGAACGTTGTATGCCTGAACTGACTCAAGGCAGTCACTTAGTCACGCTTCAATCGCTAATTCCAAGTTACGGACACTCATTGAAAAACGATGCTCAACTCTTAGCAAATGTTAGAGCATTTACACATTCAACACTGGGCTTATCAGATTCAGTAAGCACAGTGCCAAGCTTTTTAGAATCAAACCCTCATATGGAGTCAACCTTATGTTGATCGGAATTCCGAAAGAATCTCAAGCACAAGAAAATCGCGTTGCGATTATTCCTGCTGGCGTGCCAGAACTGCTTGAGGCCGGTTACGAAGTTATCGTTGAACAAGGTGCTGGCGACGGCGCACACTTTACCGATGAAGAGTACCGCAATAGCGGTGCAATTATCGCTGATGATGCAGAGTCACTGTATCGACAAGCAAATATTGTCGTGAAGGTTCTCGCACCTACAGAAGAAGAAGCAAAGCTTCTTCGTCCTGAGTCGACATTGATCAGCATTATGGAGCCGTGGGATAACGTTCCACTAATTCAAAATCTTGCAGCACGCTCTATCGACTCGTTCGCCCTTGACCTTGTGCCACGTTCAACGCGTGCTCAATCTATGGACGTATTGAGCGCAATGGCTGGCATCAGTGGTTATCGCTCAGTATTGCGCGGCGCGATGTCTTTGCCTCGTTACTTCCCGATGCTAATGACGGCTGCGGGCACCATTCACCCTGCACGTGTTTTAGTGATCGGTGCAGGTGTTGCTGGCTTGATGGCAATCGCAACGGCACGTCGTTTAGGTGCTGTCGTTGAAGCATACGACTTACGCCCAGAAGTGAAAGAACAAGTCGAAAGTCTTGGCGCTGAGTTTATTGAGATCAAAGTTGAAGAATCAGACTCAGAGAAAAGCTCCGATAGCAATGGATATGCCACAGCAAAAACCGAAGCGTTCTACGAAGCTCAACGTTCGCAGCTAGGTGATTGTGTTGCTCGAGCGGACCTTGTCATCACAACTGCAGCGGTACCTGGAAAACCAGCACCTAAGCTCATCACGCGACAAATGATGCAGCGCATGAAGCGCGGCTCCGTCATTGTTGACCTTGCGGCAGCGCGAGGCGGTAATGCAGAGGGCACAGTCTTGAACGAAAAAATCGAGTTAGACGGCATTACCTTAGTCGGACACGTAAACCACCCTTCACGTGTGCCTGTGCATGCATCGCAGCTATTGAATCGAAACATTATCAACTTCATTAAGAACATGACCGAAGGTGGTCGCCTTGTTCCTAATCAAGAAGATGAAATTGTCACGGCAACTCAGGTGACTCGTGGCACTAGTATTTATTTTGAACCTGCTGAATCAAACCAAGAGGAGAATGCATAAATGGAAATGCTCGTTCTTAGCTTCACCATATTCATCTTGGCCTTATTCGTTGGCGTCGAGTTGATAAACAAAGTACCGCCAACCTTGCACACACCTCTGATGAGCGGCACCAACGCGATCTCTGGCATCGTTATCGTCGGTGCAATTGTTAGTGCTGGTACAAATCACTTGTCTCCCACTGTTGCAAGTGTTCTTGGTTTTATTGCTGTTACTCTCGCAAGCATCAACATCGTTGCAGGCTTCATGGTGACAGATCGTATGCTCAACATGTTTAAGCAAAAGGGCTAATGATGTTTGCTTTAGTCAATCTTTCTTACTTAACAGCGGCTGTGTTTTTTATCCTCGGCATAAAAGGCATGACCAAACCTAAAACGGCTGTACGCGGAAATCAGCTTTCAGCTATCGGCATGTTGATCGCAGTAACCGCAGCACTTCTTCACCACGACATCATTGGTTTCACTACGATCATTGCTGGTATTTTACTCGGCGGTTCAATTGGTGCATTGCTGGCAAAACGCACAGCAATGACGTCTATGCCAGAGCTTGTAGCAAGCCTTAACGGCGTTGGCGGCGGGGCATCTCTAGCAGTTGCTGGTAGCACATGGTTAACTGCAATCGCAGCAAATTCAGTGGTAACCGGCGTATGGTCAGCAGCCATCCTTGCTTCGATCGTCATCGGTGCAATAACGCTATCAGGATCAGTGGTCGCCGTTCTTAAGCTAAAAGGAACTATCGGTGACAGTAAGCGCGCAAGACAATGGCAGCTTATTACAGTAGCGAGCCTCGTGGGTATTCTTGCATGCGCAAGCATGATGTTTGGTGAAGGCCAACTGTCTAGCCTTGTACTACTCGCTATTGTCGGCCTCTGCTTGTTTCTAGGTGTCGGTCTAGTACAACCAATTGGTGGTGCCGATATGCCAGTTGTTGTTGCGCTACTTAACGCCTACTCAGGTCTTGCTGGCGCAGCGACCGGTTTCGTGTTGGAAAACCAAGGCTTGATCATCACTGGTTCTCTAGTTGGCGCGTCTGGTCTTATCCTGACTGCAGTAATGTGTAAAGCCATGAACCGTTCACTACCAAACGTTCTCTTTGGTGGTGCATTTGGGCCGCAGGCTGATACGCAGTCGAAGTCAAACGACAGCGAGTTTTATGACGGCAAAGTGAAATACGCAACGCCAGATGACCTTGCACTACTCTTAGACGGTGCGCGCAGCGTTGTGATGGTTCCAGGCTATGGACTTGCGGTTGCCCAAGCGCAACACGCAGTGAAAGAGCTTGCTAACCAGCTTGAAGCACGTGGAGCTAAAGTCAGCTATGCAATACACCCTGTTGCTGGACGTATGCCTGGCCACATGAACGTATTGTTGGCAGAAGCTGAGATACCATATGATCAACTAAAAGACATGGATACCATCAATCCTGAGCTTCCTCAGGCTGATGTGGCAATCGTACTTGGCGCAAATGATGTTGTTAACCCAGCTGCAGCTGAGGATCCAAATTCGCCTATCTTCGGAATGCCTATTCTCGATGTGCATAAAGCGAAGACCGTCGTTAACGTTAAGCGAAGCTTGTCTCCGGGCTTTGCCGGCATACCAAACAGCCTATTCATTCGTGACAATAGCTTGATGGTAAAAGGCGACGCAAAAGAAGTCCTTCAAGCAACGACCTCAGCGATCAAAGAGCTCTAAACAAAGCTTAGTTATAGAAAGTCCAAAACCGCACTTCGGAGCTTCTGAAGTGCGGTTTTTTTATTTACGCACCGCAGCTTTTTCGTCATATCAGGCCACCTTCAAACTAATCACAAACATTCCGTCATTTCATACAATTTTGTCTCCATGTTTTTCCTTACATTGGCCGGGTTGAATAATTTTCATACAACAATAAAAGGAGAGATCATGTTCAACTTAAAAATAACAGCTAAACGATCATTGCTCGCAGTCGCGGGTTCTTTAGGTATTAGCTCTATGGCGTTTGGAGATGCGCACAGCGGTTATGTTGCGCCTATCGATTTACCAACAGCACCAGTTAACACCTGTAAATGGTATCAACCCGTATGTCATGTCGCGTACGACATTGAGTACGCGGGCTACCTTATCGAAAAAGCTAATGTGAATGCCATTAACTACGACAATCGCTACAACACGCAGTATCCGATTGTGTTAGTTCACGGCGTGTCTGAATTCGACAAAATTATCGGAGTTGTCGAGTATTTCCAGAATATTCCAGCAGTTTTGCGCTCAGGAAACGCAGTTGTATATACGCCAAATGTAACCGCATGGGATACCGCACAAGAACGTGGTGAGCAGCTATTAGGCTACATCAATAATACGGTATTGCCAGAAACAGGCGCATCAAAAGTACACTTGATCGGTCACAGCTTAGGCTCACCAACATCACGCTATGTTGCAGCAGTCAGCCCTGATATTGTGTCATCTGTGACATCAGTAAACGGCATCAACTATGGCTCTGGGTTTGCGGATTGGGGTGTCGACAACATTATTGGTGGACCGCTTGAAGGCATAGCGGCAGATTTGTTGAACTTAACCGGAGACGTACTCGACGCACTCGCAGGTAATCCTGAATATGCCAGTGACGCGCTAGAAACCGTTAAGTTTATGTCTTCTGAAGGCGCATTAGCTTTCACAGAAGAGTTTCCTGACGGAGAGCCAACAACTTATTGTGGTAACGGCGCCAACCTTGTTAACGGCATTCATTACTACTCATGGGGAAGTATTGGCACAACCACAAATATCGCAGACATAAGTGATGCTTTATTCGTGCTTACTGACGCATTGGGTTACTACAATGGCGAACAGACAGATGGCTTAGTTGCTAAATGCTCGCAACGTTGGGGTGAGAACATTCGTGACGATTGCTGGATGAACCATTTAGATGCTACGAATATGCTATTTGGTCTGAGTAATCTTTTAGAGACTGATCCTAAGACGCTATACAAAAACCACGCTGATCGTTTCCGAGACATGGGTTTGTAATAGCAATTGCTGTACTAATTGAGGTCAGTTTTTCTATCGAAATACCTGACCTCTCTTAAATTAGAAAACCGCTAATGGGTGACCAGAAGCGGCTTTTTTATAGTCTTAATATAAGATAAAACTGGGGTTGAAGGCGGACGAGATCAGATTAATGTGCAACTATTTGGCTGGAATGCCTAAGAAAATTAAACAAGAATAAACGGCTCAGATTTCTCTATCGGCCATTTTATCTAAGGTCGCTAAGCGCTTGCGCTCATTCACATCAAACATAGATGCTTGCAAGGCCTGAATTTCTAATTGCTTATCAGAATCTGACAAACCATTGGTATTCAATACTAATTCCCTTTTTTGCCGATACTCAGCAAAACGTGCATCCCAAGCAGATTGCTTTTGATCTGCTTCAGCAAATCGTTGAACAGTTTTCTCGTCATATACTCTACGACGCAGTTCATGAAGCTCTTGTGCTGTAGCTCCGGCTTCCTTAGCAGCTTGTATTCTTTTCCTGTCACGATCGAGCTGCTTTAGATTCTGTTCTTGCTCGGGCAAGAGGCCTTCAAGATCAACCAAACTTCCTGACCGAACGCTATCCTCTCTCGCATCTCGTTTACGCTGTAATACCGCGGCAGTGTATGCGTCTAGCGCATCTTCTTCAGCAAAAAACGCCTCGTAAACATCTGCGCTTAAGCTATTCATTCGTGCATCACGACGGTATTCAAATAGGGTTAAGTAGTCATGTCCAGACGGGGCAACAAGATTGTTGCCAGCGACAATCCCCTCTAAATCAATTAGAGCCTCTTTATACAAAATATACTCAGCCAAAACACCAATCGCCTGAGAGCGTGCTGGCTCTTCGAGGTGTCTAGTAAAATACTCTTCGATGCGCCCGATAATAGTTTCGATTGGCTCTTCACCAAACGCTGCTAAAAAGTAATCGATCATAGATTTTAAAGAAGGGGTGACGACTAAGTCTCCGTCATCCGTCAGCGCAAAATAACCGGGTATGCTTGTGCCACGTAAGGAATTTGCTAAAGGTCCGTAAGCTGACGAATATGTGTCGCCCTGCTCATTCGGATAAATTTCATGGATTTCTGTAGATTCATTCAAAGGAGTTTGAATATTCTTGCGCTTCTCAGCGAGATACGCATTAGAGTTTGGCGTATCTTCAAGCTGAGATCCAAGATCCGAAGACTGCTTGTCTGACATAAGGAATGTCGCACCAAGTAGCACTCCTACACTCGCCAAACCAGCACTCATCGCTAGCCTTTTTTTCATATCCAAATGACCTTTAGCGACTCAAATTAATCAATTAGTGTTTCGTTTAATTCGAATTTGGGCGAAGCACTTCGTTCTTGTTCAGGCAATATAACGTGAAGCTGCTTTGTTTGACCAAAAATCTGCGACGGATTCATTCCTAACATCGACCGAAAACTTTTGTTGAAGTGAGAAGAATCAGTAAAGCCTGCTTCAGCCGCAGCATCGGTCAATGTCATCCCTGCCCCCACATTTTCCGTAGTCTTATACAAACGGCACCAAAGTCTATAGCGCCTAATGGGTATGCCCGTCTGCTTTTTAAAAAGTTCCATCAACCTCGATTGAGATAAGTTTGCAACATTAGCGAGATCAGAAAGGGATAGGTTTTCACTTATAGTTGACTGAATATGTTCGATAACACTCTTAATTCGTTTATCAAGCCAATAATTATGCTCAACACCAATAATTTCGTTGGTTCGCAGAATGAGCGATAGGGAATGAAGAATTTCCTGAGAATCAAAGGGCGCGGAACTCAACTCTAGAAAACAATTGATATAAATATCTTCGCTCTCAGCATCATAAAACGCGGTACCTTCGTTAGCATTCATCAAACTAGAAAGTAATCGATAGTCTTTTCCCAATGGATCTAAAGTGCAATTTGCAAAAAGCTCACCCTGCGTATCGATAATGACTGGCATACCCGCTGGAAGAAGCAAAGTTCTGCACTCGATTGGCTGAGTCATCTCACTGGTAATAAACCGAATGGGTTTATGCAAACCAAACATCAGTGTTGCAGCGCCAGTAGAGATATCTAGCGGATCAGTAAGTCGACCGATAAGGAGAGTACGTTGTTCCCACAAATAAAGTAGCGGACTTGCGCTCGTCGATTCCATGCCAAAGTTCTTCCTTCATTTTGCTTATTTTTATAGGATTGCAAACAGCACCGACCAATATAGAGCTAATACTCTAATACTGTCATATCTTAGAAATAATCTCAGGAAGACGTGTTCAAAATGTGCGCAGGATTAAGCAATTAAAAATCCAAGAAACAAACCGTGAGTTCATACAAGCATCTTGAAAACAAATAACTTACCGCCCTCTTCTACCTAACCAGTTGCGACAGCGGCACCCATTAATTTTATTATTTTTCTATGAACGTTTTCAGGTTGTTCAAAGCAGCTTGATAAGAACGAGCACCTATTCTCTCAACTAAACCACTGAGCAAAGATAAAGAACGGTGGACACGGAGACCGATACGATATTTTACTTCAACCTCTTTCTCCATTTGCTGAATTGAAAACTCTTCCACTAATTCATCTGCATATGGAATAGAAACAGCTGAGACACGATATGCCACCTTTTGATTAGGCTGAGTAATCAAAAACTCTTCCCTAAACAGAATAAAATAATTCAGGGTTACAATCCGAGATAAGCATCCTGCCTCCTCCAATAACGCAGTTGCACTCGTCATCCCAGGAAACCAATGAGGCCAGGTATTCGGATTAATTAGCGCGTCATAAACGCTCTTTGCGTCTGAGCTAATGCGAATAGAATAAGACAGCTTGATTGGCGCAGATTCTAAAAACGAGATATCCGCCGCCTTACATTGAAATTTCATACTCTGCACCAATCCTTTTTATTGTGGTGTTTTGTGCCTATACGCTACCAGAGTAGATCAATCGGCAGCAAACCTTCTAACCATAAAGCACGCCCAAACAATTCAACGGACGAGAATTACAAAACATACTGTGCTACTTTAAAAGTATTTTAGCTATAAAAAGTGAGAAAAATCATGCTTGATTAATTCACTTTGTTTCTTTTTTTTCGTTATTCTGGTGTGCTGTTATGGCGTGATCATCATTCACGATATTCCAGACGAGATTGCCTACCATCGGAACCACCCCACCAAGATGCCATTCATGTATCAGGCTGGGGCAGCTTATTCACACTGCATGTCATCTGGCCTTTTTTTGTGGATTTGGGCAACGCTATACAACGAAGAAACCGGATGGGGGATCAAATCAAACAACCATCGAATACCGAACTCAGAAGACGAAATATCGGAGTTAAAGAAAACAATTTCGTCGCTCACTTCGTCAGATAAAGGAGATCATTAATGGATATCCTAATTATTATGACCTATACAGCAATCTGCATCGCTATATCCAAGATTTTCAAAATCCCAATGAATAAGTGGACCGTTCCAACAGCGGTGTTAGGTGGTATTGCAATTGTCGCGACTCTGATGATGGTCATGAATTACAATCACCCGTACGCGAAGTACGCTAAAGAAGCATTTGTCACGGTCCCTATCGTTCCCCAAGTCTCTGGAATTGTCGAAACCGTCAACATCACCCCAAATGTTGCCGTTAAACAAGGCAACATCCTGTACACAATTGAAAACAGCGCTCAACAAATTGCCCTTAAAAAAGCCGAGGCAGCTTTAGCCGACGCTTAAAGTAGTGTCTCGCAAAAAGACGCAGCGCTAGAAAGTGCTAAAGCCGTGACACAGAAGGCAAAGGCAAATTTTGAGCGAGCACAAACTACCTACTTGCGCTTCAAAACAGGCCACGAATCGACAGGCTCCGCATCCCCTTTTTCACAACAAGTCGATAACCGAAAGAAATTATTTGAAGAAGCAAAAGCGGCATATCACCCAGCGCAAGCTGATGAGAAGCGCCAAGAACTGATTGCAGAGTCGATAATAGCCGGCGAGAATACAATTGTTGCACAGCTCATTGAAGCTAGAAACCGTGCACAACTTGACTTGGACCGTACAATCATTAGAGCACCGTCAGATGGCACTCCAGTACAAGTAGGCATTCGCCGGGGCACATTTGCAGCAGCACTACCCTTGCGCCCAGCAATGTCTTTCATACCTACAGAAAAAAGACGTATCGCTGCCAGATTTTGGCAAAACTCACTCCTACGCATGAAAGTTGGCTTAGAGGCTGAAGTAATATTAGATGCAGTGTCTGGTCATGTATTTGAAGGCAAGCTTGTGGATTTACAACCAGCGATGGCAGAAGGTGAATTCCAAGCAGGAGGCGCACTCATAGCGACAAACAGAATAGCGCAACCTGGTTTTGCTATCGGAATTATAGAATTTGAAGAAGATCTTAATGACTATAACCTGCCTCTTGGCATTCAAGGACAGGCCGTCGCCCTAAATTATGAAGATTACTAAATGCACGTATCAGCCATTCGAAGGATTTTGCTCTGAATGCTGGGCTGGCTGAAATACGTATATCCGATTAAATAAATACCGGGGCTTCAATACGATAAAGCGATTGAAGCCCTTTACTTCTCGACAACCGTTAATACTCTGAAGCAGGCTGTATAAAGTCACTGAACAAACCATCAACGACGTATTCCAATCGCTTCTGAGCCTCTTCATCCGATCGTTCCTGCATAAGATTCCCGACTACTCCACCAGCCCATACTGGGGTTTGTGTCGCCATATCAACCGCAACGATACGAAGGCCAATCGCAGGCTTGTCACCGAGTAATTTAAGCTGCTTCATTGTCTCGTTAGGAATTTCAGGAATATCGGTCACAACGCCAACAGTATACGCAATCCCAAGCTCACGTGATTGCGCTAATTGCGAAAAGCCAAGCTCTCGCATTTTTTTATTCACTAGGTATTCAAACTCTAGACCTCCATTAAATCCCCGAGAATGAATTTTGTGTCCAGGATCAATCATTAAAGCGGTCGACCCTATCCAACTGTAAGTTTTGTAGCCCGCCAGATTTGCTCTTGGATGCTTCTCGGTTTCCAAACTTATATCTTTCACTAGCTCCTGATTCACTGCGCAGCCGCTAAGTGCTGCGACCAAACACGCTATACCTAAGCTGATTAACTTATTCATACACTCTCCGATTTATCCAAGACTTAAATTCCGGAGAACATCCGTCATGAAACAATAAATTTAACAGTACGATGTATATAGTATGAAAGTCAGCAATTGCACTGTATAAACCAATTTTGATTTATGGATCGAAAATCATTTATGAAAAAATCAATTTACGCAGCGACGCTATTCACTCTGTTAGCAACGAACATTCTCTCAATCACCAGTTCTAAGTTTTACGACCTGTTAGCGAGTGCTATGACCCACATCCCGATATCTAACCTGATGCGAGATAGTAAATCAGCGCAAGCAAAATTGATAAAACAAGAGAATAAGAAACTTAAAACAGAAAACGCGAAGGTTAAAAAGCAACAAGCGCGAATCAAAGCCAATGCAAAACACGCCAGAGCAATCAGCTCGCGCGCTAAAACCCGAATAGCGAAAAATATAACCGCCAACACCGCAGCATTAGTACCTTCATCGGTTCCAATCATCGGCATTGCAGCTAATGTCGCTATGACAAGCTCCGACGTAATAACCGGCTGTCAAACAATGAACGAACTTGACGCACTTGAGTCGCTATTAACATTAGATGAGCCAGTTAGTGAAATCGATAAACTATGCGGGATAGAACTACCCTCAACAGAACAAGTAACCAAAGAAGCCCTCATCATGCTCAAGGAATATTCATCGAGGACGGAGCAATCATTCGATGAAACGATAGACAAACTGATGAAGTATTTATTTTCAGATAACTGAGAAATTAAAAACTAAGCATTAACGCAAATAACGAAGAGTTTTATCAGTTAAGCAACTTAGATGGAGGCATTCGACTTCAATGAAAAATGGCGGTGAGCCAGGGATTCAAACGCTGAAACTGAGGGCTTATACAGCCATTTAGAGTGATAAATCAATAACTTACAAAGTATGCGTTCCGACAAATTAAGTCAAAACACGTCAATTTTGACACCGAAACCTTCCTCTAAAAACTTAAAAATCAGAGGCTTTTGCCAAATAAAGACCAGTCAATATGTTCGAACAAAAAGACCTAATCATGCGCCGAGTAGTTGTTTATAAAAAACGATCAACAAAAGAGTGCCCCCCTTAATTAGTATATCGATGAGTGTTTCAGGGACACTCTCTGAGTAACAATTAGCCCACAAGCACCTCTTCACTGGCGCTGATGATTATTTGTTCATCACTATCAGGATAAAGCTGACAATCACAGACAGGCTCCATCAACGCCATAGCATTCTCCTCCTCAACCATTACTATATCACTATCGATGAGCTGCAAATCGGTCTCGTCCTGCTGGCTTAATTTAATGGTCGCAGATACCTCAAGTTCCGCAACCACTTGCTCAGGTAAGATAATTTTCAGATCCGCCACCTGCTCTGCATGGGCCTGCTCTATAGTCAAAACGCCGTCAACCCACTTACCATCAGAGGCTATCGCCTCCTCTGGCAAACCTTCGATTTGCAAAGTCTGGCCCGGATTAAGAGCGGCATCTTCAGTTGCATAATTCAAACCTAGCGCATCTAAACTTAGTTCTACCATATTGATTGCGGTGTTATCTGCACTGTATTCGGCCAGATTCTCAGACACATGTTGCAATGCTTGGGCAGGCTCCACCGGCTGGAAACCCTTTTCGACCAACATCACATTAACCTCATTAAGCGATAGGAGGGCCAAATCAGCATCATTCAAGGCAAACGCCTGTCGAGTCTCTGCCTCGATAACGATCCCATCATCTGGCAGCTGGTTGCTATCAATAGACTGCAAGAACACCGCCATATTAGTCAAGTAATCACTGCTTGCGACAGCACCGTTAACCGGTTGGAAATCAGTCAGAAAAATTGCTCTGCCTTGAACATTTGCCGCTATTAACTCACCAATCACTACCGCGCCAACGCTAAACCGAATGGTATCGCGCTGATCAAAGCTAATAATACCCTCTGCGTCGGTGACACCTCTTGCACCCGAGCTAGTCTCATACTCAAGACCAACGAGGATGTCGTCAATCACTTGCGAAACTTGAGTTGTCGCTGTATCTCCAGAGGCGATATTAGTCGCGTTAACGCTAGCGCTTACCGTAACATTGACATTGGCAGCATGCTCTATAGTCATGGAGCGGCTAACACCTGCACTGACTGCGATGTCAAAATCACTGCCATCACTCACCGCCAAAGTAGTGTTGCCTTCTAACAACTCGACACCACTGGGAAAGCCTGAGAAGGTCACTGGTGATAAGCTCTCACTGCCATCATCGGTAGCCAAATCCGCCATTAGTGACAAACTCCTTGTCATCGTTACAGTGTCAGAGGTATCTTGAACAAGTGTCTCTATGTTGTTATAGATTAGGTTACCGCCTCCAACAAATGTCACAGAACCCGAGGTTGTACCACTAGGAGCGAGACTTTGGACAGCGGACATGTTCAGCATCAACGTATCACCGGAGCCACCGCCGCCGTCAACAGAGACGTTCTGCGCATTCCCCCAACCTTGTACATAAATCAAGTCATTACCATTAAACGTTGACACACCGCCGGCGTTGTTTTGCGTACCCGTGATTATCACATAATCGGCATTATTAGTGCCTTGAACGTTGCTATTCATCTGGATAACACCTTGATGAATAAGGTTTAAATTATCGATCTCGATGCTGCCAACTGCAGATATTTGTTCATCACCCAAGGTAAAGTTTAACGTTGGTGCTAGAGCATCTTCATCAGCTTCCACTGATATGGTCAAGGTTGTCGTCGCACTATTGCTATCGACTTGGCTGCTATCGTCTGGGTCAACATCTTCGTTGTATACCGTTATTTGCAGATCAATATCACCCTCGTAATCCGCCGCTGGCGTAATACTGAGGTCTGCAACGTCCTCTGCTGTCAACGTCCATACTCCTGTACCATTATCAGTACCTGCTGATAACGTTGCGTCCAGTGGCACACCACTGATCGTGTACCCAGTAATTGACTCAGACCCATCGTTATCCGTCAGGCTAGAGGTAATATCAAGAGCGATGGAGGCGTCGTCTACCTCAGTGATTTCCACACCATCTATTTCAAGATATGCCAACTCAGCTGCACCCGGATTGGCTATCTCAAAAATGATTTCATAACTACCAGATTCTGGCGCAGTAAAGGTCATAGTTTGCATATCCCAAGATGCAGGCGCGCTAATAACCGAACTTGAACCTATAAGAGTATTTACGCCATTTGGACCTGTATAACTCACTTTTATATAAGCATTGTTTTCAAACATGAGGTGGCCCGTCTGCAACCCAAAACTAGCCTGTTCAAAACTAATCATGTAGTCCTGATTTGCTGCTAGAGATACGGTTTGAGAGATACCCTCTTTGAAATCTTCCATGATGCCCATACCAACCCAAGTTCCTCCATTGCCAGAGACTATAGGTGTGTTGATCCAGCTACCGGAAGCGGCACCTCCTGCAGCATTATCTTCATCATTAACATCTGGTGAACCAAATTCAGTAGACCAACCAGAGAGATTCATTCCGTCAAGGAACCCATTAACTGGCGTACCTTGTAAATCTCCGTTAGTAAATAAATTTTGTCCAGTTGCAGCGCCACTTGAAACGCCGTCAGAAGCCGCCGCCACAATAGGCGTATCGGCAACCGCCTCGACGGTAACCTCTACCGAACCATTATAAACTTGACTAGCACCACTCTGTGTGAACGTTACTTCAGTCGTTAATGTAAAGTCATCGCTGGAATGTTCGACTGGCGTAAGGCTCAAACCGTCAAGATCAGCAGGATCCACTGTCCAGGTGCCATCACCGTTGTTCGTACCCGCTGACAAAATCGCTCCGGTTGGCACGCCACCGATCGTGACACTGCTGATCGTTTCAGTGCTATCAACAGCGGTTAATGGACCCAGTTCAAGATCGACCTCAGTATCCTCTAACGTGCTTACCGTTCCTGTTAATGGATTGCCATCCGCGCTCGGGTTCGTTGGATCGATTGGATCAGTCGGATCGACTGGGTCAACCGGGTTCGGGCCATCAATAACCGGATTAATTGTTACAGTCATTGACGTCGTTGCACTATTGCTATCGACTTGGCTGCTATCATCGGGATCAACATCTTCATTATGAATCGTGACCTGCAGAACGATATCGCTTAGATGGCCTATTGCTGGCGTGATCGTGAGACCGGCAAGCTCAGCGGCTGTCAACGTCCAGCTACCATCTCCATTGTCAGTGCCAGCAGATAACGTAGCATCTAACGGCACATCGCTGATGGTGTAAC
>NZ_LWFH01001377.1:0-1271 GCF_001635725.1 Oleiphilus sp. HI0066 | reverse complement strand
GTAGAAAAAATAGCACTCACAGTAAATGGTATCGCGATTATCGATGATGATTTACTAGATGAAGTAAACTCACTGAATGAGTGGCCAACACCTTTACTTGGTAACTTCGATCACGATTTCTTAAGCGTCCCTGCAGAAGCGTTGATTTCATCGATGGCTGAGCATCAAAAATACTTCCACGTATTAGATGCTAACCAAAAAATCATGCCGCACTTCATTACGATCTCAAATATTGAGAGTAAAGATCCTGCGCAGGTTATCTCAGGTAACGAACGTGTTATTCGCCCTCGTCTTGCAGATGCTGCGTTCTTCTTTGAAACCGATAAGAAAACAAGCCTTGAGTCGAAACGTGAGTCGCTGAAAAACATCGTTTTTCAAACTAAATTGGGCACCGTATACGAAAAAACAGAACGTGTTGCCAAGTTGGCGCAACGCATTGCACAAGCAATTGGTAGCAATGAAGCTTATGCACTACGTGCTGGCGAACTAGCAAAATCAGACCTTGTTAGTGAAATGGTACTCGAGTTCACGGATCTTCAAGGTTTGATGGCATACCACTACGCACTCTTTGATGGCGAAGAAGAAGAGGTCGCTCTCGCACTGAACGAGCAATACATGCCAAAACAAGCTGGTGGTGAATTGCCAAGCACACATACGGGTTGCGCACTTGCCTTAGCAGAAAAGCTAGACTCGCTTGTTGGTTTGTTCGGTATTAACCAGCCACCAACCGGTACGAAAGATCCGTTTGCTCTGCGTCGCGCATCACTCGGCGTACTTCGTATCATTGTCGAGAAAGGACTTGATCTAGATCTGCGCGATCTAATCGCTTGGGCTGCAGAACAGCACAGCGCGCTCGAAAATAAAGAACTAGACACGCAACTTCTCGATTACTTGCTAGATCGATTCAGAGCTTGGTTCGATGACGAAGGCATTTCTGCGGAAGTATTCTTAGCGGTTAGTGCACGTAAGCCGACAAAACCAGTCGATTTCGACAACCGTATTCGCGCTGTCGCAGCATTCAGCGCGCTACCTCAAGCTGAGGCACTTGCCGCTGCCAACAAGCGTGTATCGAATATTCTTGCGAAAAACGAAGCAGAAGCGTCGTCTGAACTCAATGCATCACTCTTGAGTGAAGCGGCCGAGAAACAACTTGCGGACCAAGTAAGTGCATTAACAAGCAAGGTAGAGCCTTTGTTCAAAGCCGGTGATTATACACAGGCCTTGAAAGAACTGGCCGAGCTTCAGGCGAGCGTCGACGCTTTCTTCGACGA
>NZ_LWFH01001376.1:0-1006 GCF_001635725.1 Oleiphilus sp. HI0066 | reverse complement strand
AAATTATCTATACCAAAACCGATGAAGCGCCGGCGCTTGCTACCTACTCGCTCCTACCTATTCTAAATGCCTTTACTTCTGCTGCAGATGTCAGTGTCGAATCAAGTGATATCTCACTTGCTGCTCGAATCCTTGCAGCTTTCCCAGAGAACTTAAAAGAAGAGCAACGCGTTCCAGATGCGTTGAAAGAGTTGGGCGAACTAACACTTAAGAAAGAAGCAAACATCATTAAGCTTCCAAATGTGAGCGCGTCTATTCCTCAGCTAAAA
Source organism: Oleiphilus sp. HI0066 (assembly GCF_001635725.1). Taxonomy (NCBI): domain Bacteria; kingdom Pseudomonadati; phylum Pseudomonadota; class Gammaproteobacteria; order Oceanospirillales; family Oleiphilaceae; genus Oleiphilus; species Oleiphilus sp. HI0066. The sequence continues at coordinate 737 of NZ_LWFH01001376.1, read as the reverse complement.
GCAGCTATTGCGGAGCTTCAATCTCAAGGTTTTGATTTACCTGCATACCCAGACGAACCAAGTTCTGATGAAGAAAATGACATTCAAGCACGTTATGCAAAAGTGCTTGGAAGCGCGGTAAACCCTGTATTACGTGAGGGGAACTCTGATCGAAGAGCGCCAAAAGCGGTTAAAGCGTATGCACGCAAAAATCCTCACTCAATGGGTAAGTGGAGCCAGGCGTCACGCACGCACGTAGCGCACATGTGGGATAACGACTTTTACCATAACGAGAAGTCTACGATTATTGATAAAGCTTGTAATGTTCGCATTGAGCTTGAAACCAAAGATGGTCAAAAGAAAAATCTCAAAGAGAATCTAGCGCTGCTTGACGGCGAAGTCATCGATGGCATGTTTATGAGTGTGAGAGCGCTATGCGATTTCTTCGAAGCCGAAATGGAAGGTGCGAAACGCGCTAACATTTTGTTCTCGTTGCACGTAAAAGCGACCATGATGAAAGTCTCTCACCCGATCGTCTTTGGCCATGCTGTAAAAGTATATTTTAAAGAAGTCTTTGAAAAGCACGCAGAAACCTTTGAAAAGCTCGGTGTGAACGCGAACAATGGTTTAAGCAATGTTCACCAGAAAATTCAGTCTCTTCCATATTCGCAGCGTTCTGAAATTGAAGAAGATATTCGTAAGTGTTACGAAGATCGTCCTGAACTCGCTATGGTTGATTCAGACAAGGGTATTTCAAA
>NZ_LWFH01001375.1:0-1014 GCF_001635725.1 Oleiphilus sp. HI0066 | reverse complement strand
TTGGCTCATAAACAACATCAGCATTGTATTTGTCGCTCATCTTGGCGAGCTGTTTGTGCGCTAGGTAAGCCGTCGGGCTACCAAAATCAAAATAAAACTCAATTTGCTTTGCTGAATCACTCATCGTTATTCCTATATGTATAAATTACGTTCAAGCTGGGTTGGCTAATAGTAAGAGCGTTACCACTTCTCTACCCATGGACGGACATCAAGCTCAAAGGTCCACGCGTTGCGTGGTTGCTCATGAAGCATGACATAATTTTTTGCCAAATCTGCAGGTTGAACGACTCCATCCTTCTCTACAAATTTTTGATACTCGGGGTGGTTTTCACGGATCCACTGTGTGTCTACGGCCGCATCAATTACAACATGCGCAACATGAATATTCTTTGGCCCAAGCTCTCGAGCCATTGACTGAGCGAGGGCTCTGAGACCATGTTTTGCACTGGCAAATGCGCCAAATATAGCGCCGCCTCGTACACTTGCCGTTGCACCGGTAAAGATAATCGTTCCGCGCTTACGCTGACTCATTACTCGAGCAGCTTCTCTTCCGACAAGGAAACCTGAGAAACAAGCCATTTCCCATATCTTGTAGAACTTACGTGCACTTGTATCGAGAATACTCATAGGCACATTCGCCCCAACATTAAATACAACCACTCCGATTTCGCCGATGTTGTTCTCAATATTTTCGAATAGCTCCTGAACTGCATCTTCGCTGCGTGCATCCACACCAAAACCACGTGCTTCATAGCCTTCATCATTAAGTGCTTTGGCTGCCTCTTTGACTAGCTCTTCACTGCGACGAACCATGCATACACTCAAACCCGTCAGGGCAAACTCTCTAGCGATCGCACTGCCAATAGCATCTCCAGCACCAACGATAAGTGCTACTTTTTTATCGCTCATGTATTAAGCAACCTTTGTAAGGCTTACATTTTGTAAGCTGTTGAATTTAATAGAATTCAATATTGTAAGGAATTCTTGGTTTTTTCTAAGCATTATTGAACTCAA
>NZ_LWFH01001374.1:0-587 GCF_001635725.1 Oleiphilus sp. HI0066 | reverse complement strand
GAACTTGGAAAGATTTGCCTTGGAAAGAACCGTCTAGCAGATTTACGCCGTTAAATGTTGCAGAACCTGCAGTTCGCTCAATTTCTGAAATCAACTGCTGCGCTTCTTGATTCAAAGCAACTCGCTCTGAATCACCGTTCGAAGCGTTCGAAGACTGAACCGAAAGCTCACGTAAACGCTGCAAACTTGTAGAAATCGATTCAATAGAACCTTCAGCGATCTGTGCAAGCGAGACACCGTCACCCGCATTTCGTGATGCTACGCTCAAACCACGAACCTGAGCGTCAATACGGTTAGCAATCGCGATGCCAGCTGCATCATCTTTTGCACTGTTAATACGAAGACCAGAAGACAAACGCTGCAACGCTGTTTCCTGTGCTGACTGAGAGCTATCCAAGTTACGCTGAGCGTTTAAGGATGCGATGTTAGTATTAATTATTTGTGGCATATCGTCTCTCCTGAATTGAGCAATCTGCTGTTCGACACCATAGTTCTGACCAACAGAACTATGTCTTGTAAGTCGAACTCGTTGCAAACCTTAACGGCACTCGGGAAATAAACTTTAAAAGAAACGGCAACTATATTGT
>NZ_LWFH01001373.1:0-1009 GCF_001635725.1 Oleiphilus sp. HI0066 | reverse complement strand
TGTAGAGCTGACGCGAGCTTGGCTCTCTGTACCCTCAACTTTGTAGGTATCGGAATTTTCAACCGTAAAGCCAAATTCCTCACCAGCATTTAACAAGGCTTGAAAATCACCTTGGCGATCTCCGCCAAAACGAAAGTCATCTCCAACGACCAAGTGTTTCACTTTTAAGTGATTCACCAAAACTTGATCAATAAATGCTTTGGCAGTGAGGGCACGAAACTTCTCATTAAATTGAAGTACGCAAATATAATCTAAGCCGTAATTTTGCAGACATTCGTACTTGTCACGAAATCGCATTAAACGCGCGGGTGCCTGCTCGCCTTTAAAATACTCTTGCGGTTGAGGTTCGAACACGACGACAACCGAGGGGAGATTAAGATCACTAGCCCGCTCAACAACACGACGTACAATTTCTTGGTGCCCCAGATGAACACCATCGAAATTTCCAATCGTTGCGACACACCCTTCCTCTGGAAGAGGGTTGTTGTATAAGCCTCGAAGGAGCTTCATTTGCCCTACATCACTGCAAAAAATAGCTGGGGATTATAAATGTTGAGGAGGCACTTATTCAATCAAGCGCCCATGGTTTAGGTGAAAGAAAGGAAAATTTTATTCGTCAAGCGATGTTTTATTCCCACCACCCGGTCAAGTTCATGTAAACAATAGCCGCTGGAGCAATCAAAAACGTTAAAATACCGACCGTCTCATCAGTCGACTCTTCATTATTCTCATTCACTCGAATAGTGTTATCACCAGCATCTTTGCCTGATGTGTAGTAGTTACGCCCCTTGTGACGAACAAATAATTTATCGGAGTCATCTAAATCATAAGAATCGATATTCTGGTAGGCAGGCTTAAACTCATCATCATTGGCATACGAAGCAGCAGATACAAAAATGAGCACAAAAACTGTGAACGCTGATATAAAAAGTTTCATGAGATCTCCGCGAAATTCGCTTGCCAAAACACTGTGTAAACTTAAGTTATCGCTTATTAAATCCTGTTAACT
>NZ_LWFH01001372.1:0-555 GCF_001635725.1 Oleiphilus sp. HI0066 | reverse complement strand
TGGTAATCAGGCAATACAGAAAAACTTGTCGCGGGTAACACCGACTCAAGCTCTAAAGGCTTTGCATTACGCTCGCCAAAAACGAGCAGAGCTGAACCAATAACACGCGCATTATGGAATGCGATCAATATTCGTCCATATGCATCTTGCTCGAGTGCAAATCGCGCAATTGGCTCGTCTTTATCGCAGAGTCCCAGCCTTGCATATGACTTACGGCGAAGCTTTAAAACCGCTTCGTATTCTGCCTGTGTTTCAACAAAACGATACTGAACGAAATTCTGGACATGATTTGCCTCTATTCCAGAAAGAGAAATTTCTTGAGGCGTTTTTTGAGCAAAGTGAAAACAGTGTTGCGATAATTCTCGTTGAGCACTCGGTGAAAACTCATCCACGGCAATAAAACAACGAATCAAATTCTCTTCGGTTAGGCCAATATTACTCACCGTACCAAAGACCTTTTGTAAGCCGTGAACTGTCCCCAAACTAAATTCCACTCGCATACCATCGAAAAGAGTGAAGTCAGAATTAATATTTGAAGCGACAAAACCATGAAGC
>NZ_LWFH01001371.1:0-979 GCF_001635725.1 Oleiphilus sp. HI0066 | reverse complement strand
AAACATTTCGATATCTTTTTGAGTAATGCGCAAGGACATGGCGATAGTGACGCAGGAGTTCGTCCTTTTACTGATTGGGATGATAGTGCATCTAGCTTTACTGAAGTGTGGCAGCACTATTCAACCTTATGGGCTGATGTGGAGCGAATAGGGATAGGCCATAGTTTTGGAGGTGTGAACACGTTATTGATGACACAGATCGACCCAAAGCTATTCACGAAAGTATTTTTGTTAGATCCAATTATTGGGTCGAGATCGTGGTCATATGCGGCGAATGGCTTACGCATGTTGGGTCTGTCAAAGCACTTTCCCCTGGCAAAACAAGCGCTTGTTCGCGGTACGTATTGGCCTGACGAAGAAGCATTATGGAATTACTTTTATCAACGCGGCACTTTCAAAGGCTGGGATGATGATTGTTTACGCTCCTACCTTAATCATGCGATAAAATCAGATGAAAACGGTGGTTTTTCACTGAAATGTCCGCCGAAAATAGAGAGTAATATTTTCTCGAGTTACTCGAACTCGGTTTGGTCTTCTCTAGCTGCCTTGGGTATACCTGTGCACATGATTTATGGCTCACGCACGTATGACTTTGTGCGTGCCAACTTGCCTAAGCTAGCGCGCCAATATCCCTTTGTAGAAGCAAGCAAAACCATTGGCGGGCATTGTTTTATGTTTGAACAGCCCGAGCAATCCAGTGAATTGCTGCTTTCTCTGCTTGGGTATGATGCTTAAGCCTTATTATTTGTGACGAAGTTCACTATAATCCTGCCTTTCTCAAACAATGGTTGTATAAAGAATGCGTGACGAAAGTATTTTGTTAGGTCAGGTCGAAGGGTTTATTTCTGTTTTGGCTCAATGCCAGGCGCTCGGAATTACCGTAGCTTCGGCACGCGAGAATGAATTAATCTTAGAACTTCCTTATACAGAGAAAATTATTGGTAACCCTGATACTGGTGTTATTCATGGGGGGGCGATT
>NZ_LWFH01001370.1:0-774 GCF_001635725.1 Oleiphilus sp. HI0066 | reverse complement strand
GACTTTCTATCGTGCGCGATGCACAAAGTTATGCAGTGGTAGCCAGCCAAGTCGCAGAAAAAATTAAACAACGCAAGCCAGAGTTTGTTGTTGTGTTGAACGAAAAGGCATCTCAAGAAGTTGATGAAGATGATCCTTATAAGGATTATCAAATCCCTGACGATTTAATGTGGTAAATCGCCTGATTTTTTATATTTGCGCTATCTTTAGTGCAGCGTTACAACTCGTCGCTTTTACTGGGCTTGTAAGACGGCGATTGACAATGATAGGTAGAAGATAAATATGTCTGAGAATACTCCATTAGATAGAAGTGTTTTTGATCAAGTAATGGTGCCGAATTACGCACCCTCGGCCGTGATTCCTGTTAAAGGGGCCGGTTCTCGTGTTTGGGATCAAAACGGTCGTGAGTATATTGATTTTGCGGGCGGCATAGCAGTGAGTGCTTTAGGGCATACGCATCCGAGACTTGTTAGCACCTTAAAAGAGCAAGCTGAGAAGCTATGGCATGTCAGTAATGTGATGACAAATGAACCAGCGTTGCGTTTAGCGAGCTTGCTGACAGAACGAACATTTGCAGAACGAGTGTTCTTTGCGAACTCAGGAGCAGAGGCAAATGAAGCTGCATTTAAGTTAGTGCGTAAATACGCGCATGATCACTACGGCGAAGATAAAAACGAAATTCTATCTTTCTACAGCAGTTTTCATGGCCGTACATTGTTCACAGTTTCTGTAGGAGGCCAAGCTAAATATACGGAAGGGTTTGAGCCTGTTCCT
>NZ_LWFH01001369.1:0-1293 GCF_001635725.1 Oleiphilus sp. HI0066 | reverse complement strand
TCATCATCGGACCAACCGCCCTTAACTTTCACCCATAAGTTCAGCATGACCTTGCTATCAAACATACGCTCCATATCTTTACGCGCATCACGTCCAATAATCTTAATCTGCTGGCCTTTATCGCCGATCACAATCTTTTTCTGGCCGCTACGTTCAACAAGAATTAAGGCACTAATATGAAGAATATTTCTCTTCTGTTTAAACTCTTCAATTTCAACCGTCACCGAATACGGGAGCTCTTCTCCTAGTTGGCGCATGATCTTTTCGCGCACTAACTCTGCAGCTAAAAAGCGCTGACTTTTGTCGGTAACTTGGGAGTCGGGAAAGTAATGCATACTCTCAGGTAGCAACTCCTCAATAAGACTCTCCAACTGCTCGACGTTGTGTCCTTGCTTCGCTGAAATAGGGACGATATCTTGAAACTCGCCTTTCTTAGAGATCTCTTGCAAGTACGGCAGTAAGCCACCCTTGTCTTTTGTACGATCAACTTTGTTGATGCACAGAATCACCGGCGCACCGACATTCTGTAATTTTTCTAAGACCAGATCATCATCGTCGGTCCAATACGTACGATCCACAACGAACACCACCACGTCAACATCAGTCAACGAACTTGATGCGGCTTTGTTCATGTAGCGATTAATCGCCTTATGTTCTTTCAAGTGCAGGCCGGGCGTATCAACATATACAGCTTGATTCGCCCCGTTTGTCTTTATTCCTAAGATTTGATGTCGAGTGGTTTGCGGACGTCGAGAAGTGATACTTAGCTTTTGACCTAAGATGTGATTCATCAAGGTTGATTTGCCAACATTTGGCCGCCCAACAATCGCAACATAACCACAGCGAGTGTTGTGCTTCTGCACCACGCCACCAAATGCTTGACCTAATAGAGCGTCCAGCTCATCAGCAGACTGCGCTGCATCGTTATCGCCTAACTTCTTATCGCTCATATTACTTACCTAATTGTTCAATCGCTAACTTAGCAGCATCTTGCTCTGCATTACGCCTACTCAAACCACTCGTTTCAATAGAAATGCCTTCCGCAGGAATCGTACAACGAATATAGAACGTTTGTGCATGCGCCTCGCCTTCTGTGCGCAAAACCTCGTATGTCGGTAAGTCTTGTTTTTTAGCTTGAAGCAATTCTTGCAGCTGAGTCTTAGAATCTTTCTCTGTCGTTTCTAACTCAGGAGAACTCAATCGTTCTTCGTACCAAGACAATACCATTTGTTTGGCTACGTCATGACCAGAATCCAAATACGTCGCGCCGATAATCGACTCTACTGCATCAGC
>NZ_LWFH01001368.1:0-1293 GCF_001635725.1 Oleiphilus sp. HI0066 | reverse complement strand
CATTCTTCGTGACAAAGCTTCAACTCGTGCAGTGACGGAGCAGAAGTTTGATCAGCTTTGGCAGTTGAATTTGGAGACGAAAGTTGCGCAAGGCGAAGATGAAGAAGAGCTGCGCGCCAGAGAGAAGCCGACAGTTGAAAGTCTCTATGATGGAAATAGTATCCGATAAGGCTATTTCAGGCATAAAAAAACCGGAGTAATTAAACTCCGGTTTTTTTATGCCTTGATTTTAGTGCAACGTACTAAAAACAAGGAGGCAATATTAACCTAGGTTTTCAGCAACGAAACCCCAGTTTACAAGTGCCCAGAACGCATTCAAATAAGTAGGACGAACATTACGGTAATCGATGTAGTAAGCGTGCTCCCAAAGATCAACTGTTAGAAGTGCAGTTTGACCTTCTGTCATTGGAGTGCCTGCATTTGATGTGTTAACGATCTCCAAAGAACCATCCGCATTTTTAACCAACCAAGTCCAGCTTGAGCCAAAGTTGTTTACGGCTTTGTCGTTAAATGCTGCTTGGAATTCTTCGAAAGATCCAAATGCTTCGTTAATTGCATCAGCAACTTTACCAGTTGGTGCGCCACCGCCATTCGGGCTCAAGCAATTCCAGTAAAACGTGTGGTTCCAGATCTGGGCTGCGTTGTTGAATACAGGACCTGAAGAAGAAGTGATGATTTCTTCAAGTGTTTTTCCTTCGTATTCAGTTCCAGGGATCATGCCGTTTAACTTATCAACGTAAGTCTTGTGGTGTTTGCCGTGGTGGAATTCAAGAGTTTCTTGAGAAATGTGTGGTGCAAGAGCGTCAATTGCGTATGGTAGCGCAGGTAATTCGATTGCCATTAGGCTTCTCCCTAAAATTAAAACACCACCGAGGCGGTGGCTTAGCATTGTTTTCAAAGCTGAAGATCATACCACCTCGGTTCAAATACATCTACGAGGTTGATGGCTGTTCAGATGAGCCTCAATTAGTAGTCATTTGTATAAGTTGGGGTGCCTTTTAGTTTTTCAACTGTAGGCATTGGGGGTAATCAGGGAGAAATTGAACGATATTCTCGACGCGCCATTTTAGCTCTTCATATGAGCTAGCAGTGACGTTGATATGCCCCAATTTTCTGCCTGCTCTCTCTTCTTTATCGTAGAGATGAACTTGAGCATAAGGAAGCTCAAGAATTTTTCGAATATCTCCTTTGTGGGAGATGAGGTTTATCATGCAGGTTGGTGACAAGGCTTCGGTACTTCCGAGTGGCAGGTCGCATATCGCTCTGATGTGATTCTCGAATTGGCTGCAGTGC
>NZ_LWFH01001367.1:0-730 GCF_001635725.1 Oleiphilus sp. HI0066 | reverse complement strand
TCATTCAACAAAAGCAATGTGTCGCGTGTTGTGCTCTTGTAGTTTGGATCGCCGTTTTGCATGGCTTGGAAGTCAGCATAGAAGGTTGGAATCTCGATAACACCAACGCGCTTAGTTTGACCGTCGCGTTCAGTCTCGATGACAGAACTTTTCGCTGCTTGATCTTCAAGTTTTACTTTGTCACGAACAATCGCGATCACGCGCGTGTCTGTGTCGACTTTTGCTTCGGATGGAATAACTTCGAGGCGCACCGTTGATTTTTTTGGACCACGAATCAATTGTACAACTTCGTCTAATCTCCAACCTACAACGTTAACCATTTTCTCGTCGCCTTGAGCAACGCCGACAATTCGGTCAGCAGGGCCAAGCTGGCCTTGTTGTTGCGCAGGACCACCTGCAATCAAGCGAACAACTTTTGTAAACTCATTGTCGGCTTGTAGAACCGCGCCGATTCCTTCAAGCGACAAACTCATGTTGATGTTAAAGTTTTCTGAAGAGCGAGGTGAGAAGTAAGTCGTATGTGGATCATAAAGCGTTGTAAACGCATTCATGTAGGCTTGGAAAGCGTCTTCGTTACGAATCTGAAGCGCACGCTTTAGTTGCGACTGGTAGCGGGTACGCAAAGTGTCCGCAGCTTCTTTAAGTGACTCGCCAGACAATTTTAAAGAGAGTGCACCACTTTTAACGCGTCGACGCCAAATATCTTCTAGTTCAGCTTCTGTTGTTGGCC
>NZ_LWFH01001366.1:0-1117 GCF_001635725.1 Oleiphilus sp. HI0066 | reverse complement strand
GATTATGCAGGGCGGCATGCATTACGTCGGTTTTGCAGAGTTAGCAGCGGCTGTATCTAACGCCGGTGGCCTTGGAACTATCACGGGTTTAACACAACGCTCTGCTGCCGATTTAGCGAACGAAATCGCAAAGTGTAATGACCTAACAGACAAACCATTCGCAGTTAACTTAACCTTTTTGCCTACGGTTAGCTCACCAGATTATCCGGGTTATATTGATGCGATCATTAAGGGCGGCGTTAAAGTCGTTGAAACAGCTGGACGTAGCCCCGCTCAGTACATGCCGATGCTAAAAGATGCGGGTATCAAAGTCGTACATAAATGCACCTCAGTGCGTCATGCTTTAAAAGCTCAGTCTATTGGTTGTGATGCTGTATCGGTCGATGGTTTCGAGTGTGGCGGTCACCCAGGGGAAGATGACATCCCGAATATGATTCTGTTGCCTAGAGCGCACGATGAACTCGAAATCCCATTCCTGTCTTCCGGCGGAATGGCCGACGCACGCTCTTTGGTTGCATCATTGGCTATGGGTGCTGAGGGCATGAACATGGGCACACGTTTTATTGCAACAAAAGAAGCACCGGTGCATGAGAATGTTAAGCAAGCGATTGTTGCTGCGACAGAGCTTGATACGCGATTGGTCATGCGCTCGCTCAGGAATACAGAGCGTGTGCTCGTAAATCCAGCGGTAGAAAAGATCTTAGAAACCGAAGCGAAGCTAGGTGCTGATCTTAAATTTGAAGATATTGCCGACGAAGTAGTAGGCGTTTATCCGCAAGTCATGATGGAAGGCACAGTTGATGCGGGTGCCTGGTCATGCGGGATGGTTGCAGGTTTAATTAATGATATTCCGACCTGTGAAGAGCTTATCTCAGGAATTATGGCGGATGCCGAAGCCATGATTTCTGAGCGTCTATCTAAGCTGCTTTAACGTAACTGTCTTGTCCTGAAATAAGTCGACACTTATTTCTCTTAAAACGCCTGATGAATTTCATCGGGCGTTTTGTTTTTTAAGGCTGTGCGTGGTTTGACATAACTTTGAGCATTGCTCAATGCCTCGCCCGGGATGTTCGCGTTGTATTCATCAATGTTTCGGTAGCCATTACCTTTTAATCCA
>NZ_LWFH01001365.1:0-1045 GCF_001635725.1 Oleiphilus sp. HI0066 | reverse complement strand
GTGATGGGCAAGATAGTGCCGACAGCTACACTTTGACCAAGTGTTAATTCGTCTGATGATGTTAGCAATAATTGGCGAGTTAATTGTTCGACGTGATGATGCAAAGAGCGCTGCGTTTGCTCTAAATCGCTTGTAAATAGACTGTTTTGCGATGTATTCGCGCATGCACTGAGAAGCAAAGTGAAGATTGCTGCAATATAGGCATATAAGGGCATAATGAAGTGCCTGTATGATCAAGTCGGTTTTTATAAAATAACGAGTTAGTGAAAAAGCAAAGCTAATGCCAAGTTAGTTTTTGCAATATTTAAACAAGAGAGAGTTCTGTTTGGCGACTAATTTAATAACAAAAGAAGGGTATTTGGCTTTAAAAGAAGAGCTAGATTATTTATGGCGAGAAGAAAGACCTGAAGTCACCAAAAAAGTTAATTGGGCGGCTTCTCTGGGCGATCGATCGGAGAATGCAGACTATCAATATAATAAAAAACGTTTGCGTGAGATTGATCGTCGCGTTCGATTTTTGCGAAAGCGCATCGAGGCGCTTCGAGTTGTCGAATACGCTCCAGAACAAGAAGGTAAGGTTTTTTTTGGCGCATGGGTTGTTGTAGATAATGATGACGGGGAAGAAAAAAAGTTTCGCATCGTTGGTGTCGATGAAATTTATGATCGACATGACTATATCTCGATTGATTCTCCAATGGCTCGCGCACTGCTTTCAAAACAAGTTGATGATGAGGTTGACGTACGCACTCCTACTGGCACCAATACTTGGTATGTTGTATCCATTTCTTATCCTAGTTAAGCGTTGACCTCTTATTCTTCCTGACTATTCTTATTGCCGTTGGCCTATATCGAATTTAGGTCTGAGACGTCAGTTCTTATTGATAACTAAATAGAGATGATCTCCATGAGGCGTGGTCTAGGCAAGGTTTCTTTCCCATTTTTGTTTGTATTGATGATGCAACTGTCTTGCGTTGCCGTAGCTGAGCAGGATGATGATTTCGATTGGATTGCTGTGACGCTAGATAATGATCTTTTTGTCAGCAAT
>NZ_LWFH01001364.1:0-1172 GCF_001635725.1 Oleiphilus sp. HI0066 | reverse complement strand
GCACCACTTACGCAATTTGCTTCAAGCATCGGCGGACATGCGATAGCGCTTGATCTAACAACCACAGATGCAGTTGAAGAATTACTTGGTTCAATCACATCTCAATTGGGAGTAATTGATATTGTTGTGCACAACGCAGGTATCACCCGCGATAAAACCTTGCGAAATATGAGACCGGAGCAATGGGATAGCGTGCTCAACCTCAATCTTGAAAAGATCATCAAAATTAATGAAGCTTTGATAGAGAAAAAAGCACTCGCAAAGAATGCACGAATAGTCGGCGTCAGCTCTATTTCTGGCATAGCTGGCAACTTCGGCCAAACAAATTATGCGTGTTCGAAAGGTGGGCTAGCCGGTTATACACAGGCTATGGCAAGCTCACTCTCTAACGGCATGACCATTAATGCTGTCGCACCAGGGTTCATAGAAACCAGAATGACAAGCAAGGTACCTTTTGTGCCAAGAGAAGTAGGACGCCGATCAAACGCGTTTTCACAAGGAGGTTTACCAATTGACGTCGCTGAGGTCATCGCCTTTATGTGCCAATCAGCATCACAAGCGATCAACGGTAATGTTGTGCGCGTTTGCGGCCAAAGTTTGCTAGGACGCTAAAAACCTTTAGGCAAATCAATATCAAGCACTAAGGCTGGATCAACACGTTGGTCCAGCCAGTTCATACGCCAATCAAGGTGAGGCCCTGTAGATCGACCACCTGAGCCAATCTTTGCAATCACGTCGCCTTGGCGAATCTCGTCACCCTCTTCCACCAAGATTTCGCTTAAATGAATAAAAGTGGAACTCAGACCGTAGCCGTGATCAACGATAAGCGTTCCGCCCGAGTAATACATATCAGGATGAACTAGCGTCACAACACCACTCGCTGGAGCGATTACCGGATCACCTGTTGGGCCGGCATAATCAATGCCGTAATGAGGCCGCTTAGGGACACCGTTATATACACGCTGACTTCCGTATACACCCGTAACTCTCCCCTCTGATGGCACCACAAACTTTGTAATGAAATCGGTTCGATCAAGCATTGTTTTGCGCGCTGATTTGACCAAAGCCGTTTCTTTACGGATTCGCTCTAAACGCTCAGGTGGTGGATTGACAGTCTTCTGCGGGACTCCTTCAATATATTGAGTTTTATAATCACGTTTTTTTAGGGTCAG
>NZ_LWFH01001363.1:0-853 GCF_001635725.1 Oleiphilus sp. HI0066 | reverse complement strand
GACTTCTCTTTCTGGATTCTTTGGTAGATTTCTTCACGGTGAACAGACACATCTTTCGGTGCATTTACACCAATTCGTACCTGGTTACCTTTTACTCCTAGCACAGTCACTGTGACATCATCGCCAACCATAAGCGTTTCACCAACGCGGCGCGTCAAAATTAGCATTCTTGCAACTCCTTCGTTTGTACTACCTTCCAAAGATTATCTTAACTTGTAGGACGTCCAAATTAATTACTGCCAGTAAAGTCTACTTTTCTCAAAAAGAAAGGAACATCTTAGAACTTTTCTTTATGGACACCTAATCATTACCGGCAAGCTTGTATTAAGCAGATTATAAGCGAGAACTGTAATTACTCACTCTTATCCAAATCAAACGCTGTATGCAATGTGCGCACAGCTAATTCCATGTACTTCTCATCAATCACGACTGAGATTTTAATTTCAGACGTAGAGATCATCTGAATATTAATGCCTTCCTGAGAGAGCGCGTCGAACATGGTGGTAGCAACACCTGCATGCGATCGCATACCAACACCAACAATAGAGACTTTCGCGATTGTGTCATCGCCAACGACCTGCTTAGCACCTAGATCAGCACAAACCTGCTCTAAGATTGCCAATGCTTTTTTGTAGTCATTACGGTGGACCGTAAAAGTAAAGTCCGTGCAGTTATCGACACCAACGTTTTGAACAATCATGTCGAGTTCAATATTCTGATCACTGACAGGCTTTAAAATCTTGCTAGCGATACCCGGAATATCAGGAACACCAACAAGCGTTAATTTCGCTTCATCACGATTAAAAGCAATACCAGAAACTAACGGCTGCTCCATACCACCCTCATTATCTAT
>NZ_LWFH01001362.1:0-1251 GCF_001635725.1 Oleiphilus sp. HI0066 | reverse complement strand
CTCTAATATTCTATTCATTTGTGGTGGTGCGTTTGCTGGTTTGGATAAGGTTATTCAGGATCGATCTGAGAAAAGTAGTATTGGTTTCAGTGCGACAGTCAAAAGCAAAGAAACGACAAAATCGGTTGGCGAGACTTTGTCTGATGTCCAGACAGAAGATCTAGTTCGATATGGTTTGATTCCCGAGTTTATTGGTCGCTTGCCAGTTGTGGCGACGCTCAACGAATTGGATGAAGATGCATTGATGCAAATTCTAACTGAACCAAAGAATTCGCTCACTAAGCAGTATCAGCAATTGTTTGAAATGGAAGGTGTCGAAGTTGATTTTCGTGAAGATGCGCTTAGAGCGGTCGCACGGCAATCAATGGAGCGAAAAACGGGAGCTCGAGGATTGCGTTCAATATTAGAAAATGTATTGCTCGATACCATGTATCACGTACCATCTGAAGATGGTATAAGCAAGATTGTGGTAGATGAGAGTGTTATAGAAGGCGAGACTGATCCTATTCGCATTTACGACAATAAAGATCAGGCGAAAGCAATGCCTGAATAATTCTGTCTTAGTATTTGATTAAAAAACCAGCCAATCGGCTGGTTTTTTCGTATTTAAAAATGATTTCTTTTTTTGTTGGACTAGCCTCCTTGTAAATATGCTGTTTGCCCATATCTACAAAATATTCACGCGAGTAGGAGATGCAATTAATGAGTGAGANAGAAAATAAGGTTGAAAATGAAGTGGTAGGTTTACCTATGTTGCCGCTTCGAGATGTAGTTGTATTTCCGTCTATGGTTGCGCCTTTGTTTGTGGGTAGAGAAAAATCTATTCAAGCATTGGAGGCCGCTATGGAGGCGGGTAAAAAACTCCTTCTTGTAACTCAAAAAGAAGCTAATCATGAGGATCCGGGCATCGATGAGTTGTATCGCGTTGGAACGCTCGCCACCATTTTGCAAATGCTCAAATTGCCGGATGGTACAGTAAAAGTTTTGGTTGAGGGTGAAAAGCGAGTTGTCGTTGATGCGATTAATGAAGAAGAGTTCGTCTCAGCGCAAATACATGACCTTGTTGAAAATATTCCTGAGGGTGTTGAGCTTCAAGCGCTGGCAAGTGCGTTGGTTAGTGAGTTTGAAAAATTCGCTAAGGTTAGTAAGAAGGTTCCGAATGAAGTCGTGAGCACATTGTCCTCGATTGAAGAGCCTTTGCGTTTGATTGATACGATTGCGACACATTTAGAGATGAAGATCTCAGATAAG
>NZ_LWFH01001361.1:0-1253 GCF_001635725.1 Oleiphilus sp. HI0066 | reverse complement strand
ACGCCATACTCCATCGACCAACAAGCCCATTCACTTACTCCTACTTCAATCCAAAATTAGCACGAAATTTTAGTACGCAAACAACCAGCTATGCAGTGCAATTATTTTGTTTGATTCGAACAATTGTTTTGAACAATCACCACATGAACACCAAAAACGTGACAAAAAAGGCCAATTTACATTCTTTTACTGCCAAAATTCTGTTTATTGATTTTTGTCGCCAAATTGTCATCGACAGGCTGTTAAAGTCGCGCCCTCATAACAAGAAGAACAGCAGTAAACCCAATTTAACGGACGAGTATCACATGAAAAAAAACCTGACCTTAGCTTTGCTATTCAGTATGGCATTTGGCAGCAATGCGTTTGCTGAGTCATATATATATCTGACAAACAGCACGACCGAACCTTTGAGCATTAGCACAGTGCAAACTGGCCATAACAACATCACCCACGGCAACGAATGGGAGCAACTTGCTCACAGCGTACCACCAATGAGCACAGTAAAATTCTTGCGCTTTAATCGCGACCAAGGCATCAAATGGGGCAAAAAGTACTGGTTTACAACAACCGTACAAGGTCAGAGTTCTAGCGTTGTATTGCAACAAAAACTAAAAGGCACAATGACCTTTAGTAACATCAAGCACAGCGCAAATTATGACAACTGGAAGGATGACCGAGACATCTACAAACAGCACATCAGCTTTGATGGCCAAGATGCAACGCTCGCATACAAAGCAAGCTACGCACGCGCTTCAGGCGATGATTTTCATTACATCATCCAACCAAACCTTGAACAACAGGTTCGAGATGAAGCCAATGCAAACAGCTTCAACGTATTGACCTACAACATTTGGGGTCTACTACCAGGTATTACTGCTGAAAACACCTACGATCGCTTCCACTCAATCGCACACATGGTAGTACCAGGTTACGACGCGATCGTATTCCAAGAAGCACATGATCTAGCGTCATCAAACTACTTCCGCGATCACATCAAAGGTGAATACCCTTACCTGACTGAGATTCCTTTCGAGCTTGGCCGCATTCTAAACGGCGGTATATTTATCGCATCTAAGTGGCCAATCGAAGTAGAAGACAACATTGTTTATCAAGCATGTATCCGCGAAGACTGCCTTGCATCAAAAGGTGCGGTTTACGCAAAAATCAATAAGTTTGGCAAAACGTACAACTTGTTCGGTACGCACGTTCGCGCCTATACAACACCTGAAGACATTGCGAATCGTTTTGAGCAT
>NZ_LWFH01001360.1:0-938 GCF_001635725.1 Oleiphilus sp. HI0066 | reverse complement strand
ACTCATAGAGACTCCGTTGGTGCAAAAATTTTAAGGGAAATTATACGACTGATTCACCCCGTGGTGTTAGCCTTATTGACCCTAAGGCGGAGCCAAATTATAGTCGTAGTATTAAGAAACACCGACTATCTTAGATGCTCTTTCATTTCGCTCTAGGTCATCACTAAGGAAAGCAGTCATGGACAACTCGTCTATCAGCCGATTCTCAGACAAAGTTGAGCAATTACTTGCCTACTGTCAGCGCCTTGAAGAAGACAATGCTCGCTTACAGCAGTCACAAGAAGAGCTTCATAACGAACGTACTCAACTACTACAAAAAAACGAACTCGCAAAATCTAAGATAGAAGGCATGATCGGTCGCCTACGTGCTTTGGAGCAAAATTAATGTCTGAGCAGAATACGCTTGAAGTAAAGATTCTGGACAAAGAGTATCTCGTCGCCTGCCCAGCAGACAAACAAAAAGAACTTCGTGAAGCTTCAGTGCAGCTCGACAGCAAAATGCGTGAAATACGTAATTCTGGAAAGATTTTTGGCAGTGAACGTATTGCTGTAATGGCTGCTTTGAATCTTACCTACGAGTTAATGCAAAGCTCTGAGAACACTTTTGGTGATCAAAAGAAATTATCAAAGCTTGAAGCACAAATGGATCGCATGCTCGGTGCGAAAGACGCTCGCTAGTTTCAACTTTAATTTTTTGTTTTTTTTAGGAATGCTGAATGCAAACAGCTAAGTAAATACATATACTTGCGATGTGTTCTGGAATGTTTGCCAGCTAGATAAGTCCTCGAGCCGATACTTAGTACCAGGCAAGTATGTTGTATGATGTGTGCAGGTCCCCATCGACGGGAAAGCCTAATTCATATCATGTGCTAGCCACCTTGAACCTTTTCGGTTCAAGGCCCTATCAGGCAGCGGCATTTCGGGCACACTACTTTAAA
>NZ_LWFH01001359.1:0-911 GCF_001635725.1 Oleiphilus sp. HI0066 | reverse complement strand
TGATAATACGAATAATTCTCATACGTATTACAAATAATAATAGAACGACAAACTAGATATGCTCGAAGGGATGCCTACAGCACTAGTTTTAATCAAATTTTTATTCGATGGGACTTAAAAGTAAAAAGACTATGAACAAAAAAACGATAAGTATCGCTGTTGCGTTAGCGAGTATTTCACCTGATCTACTGTACGCAGAACAAACGAAAGACAATGCAACAAAACTGGAACAAACAGTTGTTACGGGCACGCATGCAAAAGAAGCGCACGACATAAAAATTGAACCAAGTTCAACCAGTAAATTAAATGTATCATTAGAAGATCTTCCGCGCTCCGTAGATATTATTAGCAATGACGAGTTTACCGAACGAGGCTCTCTCAACCTACAAGATACATTAAATTATACTTCTGGTGTTTTTGCGGGCCCGTTTGGCATCGACACCCGCCTCGACTCTTCACAAATTCGTGGCATCAAGCCTCAACAATTTGAGGACGGCTTTATAGCATTTGAAGGTTTTTACAACGCGCCTCGCGTTGAAATTTTCACCTATGAGAACATCGAAGTCGTTAAAGGACCATCTTCAACTTTATACGGCCAAGGCGCACTGGGCGGAATCATTAATGCCAACTCTAAGCTTCCAAAGGAAGATGCCCAAGGTGAGTTTGGCGTACAAATCGGTGAAAATAGTCGAGTACAAACCATGTTTGATTCTACTGGCGCGATCAATGAGGATGGAAGTTTACTATACCGCTTTGTTGCCTTAAATCGTGATGCCGACACGGAAGTCGAGTATGTTCAAGACGACGCACTTGTATTAATGCCATCCCTTACATGGAAACCTTCTGAAGACACTCAACTAACAATCTTAGCGAAACATCAAAAGCACGATACGGGCTCTACCTTGCAATTC
>NZ_LWFH01001358.1:0-1141 GCF_001635725.1 Oleiphilus sp. HI0066 | reverse complement strand
GCTCTTTCTTCTCGGGCTTTTCTTAAAATCTCTCTGTAACTTGTACCTTCAGCATCAAGTTGGCGCTGTAAATGTCGCGTTGATGTATTGAACTCTTGGCATATTAGCTCTTTGCTCGCGATTCCTAACTGTAGGTGCGCTTTAACGGAGCGAAGTATTTGGTCTTTTAAGGTTTCTCCATCAAATTTAAGTTGCGATAAGCTCGTTCGTACTTTTCCTTCTAAGCTGCTTTTCGGGGAGTGCTGTTTTGATACGAGTGGGATTCTCAGCAGTTCATTTGATAGTTCGATTCGATTACTTGTTTGATCAAAAAATACCGGTGCAGAAAATACCTGTTCATAGGTTTGTTGTATGGAATGCGCAGGTTTAGGTCTTGTCAGATATACACCACTTGCCGAAGCTTTGCTGTTTGTTAGCCATCGTGCAAAAAGTGTCCAACTTGCAAGTACGTTGTCGATCATGTGCGGCACAATTAACGAGGTTGTGTAATTGCAGTGCCACACTAACGCGAGATGACTTTCTGTTCGTTGTATCTCTGTCGTCCCCATATCTCCGACAAGTCTCTCAAATAAAGGGATTCGAGAGATGGCTTGTCCTAGAGTTTCACTTTGCTCAATCAGTGCGCCAAGCAAATTATACGAATGGCTTTGTACATACAGTGCGCTGCTTAAGCCCATAATCGGGTCGTTAGAGAGATGCAGAAGGCTAGTTAAAAACTGTTGGAACTGCTGTCCAGATATTCTTCCTTCTTCAGATTGTTCGACGTTGTTCGTGAGCTTTAGATCAGCCAAAAGATCGACGGTATCAATGCGTTTGGCATCTGCGTAGCGAAGGTACTGCTTAAGTGCCGCAATAGATGCAAACCCTAAGTGTTTCATAATAAAAATAGATTGTCCGAAAATGTCAGTGATATTCTACGTTAAGTTTTTATGATGCATCCATAGTAATTCATTGTTTAGAACAAATCGGTAGGTGAAAAAATGCGACGTTGGAATGGTTGGGGTGATGAAGCAAACAAAATGGATTTACCAGAATCTGGGGATGCATTTTTGCTAGAGCATGTTGGTCAAGCTACCCCTCTTGCTGATGCAAGTCTCGATTCAGTATTGGCACAAGTGCCGTCATCTCGATTGCCTGACCA
>NZ_LWFH01001357.1:0-1733 GCF_001635725.1 Oleiphilus sp. HI0066 | reverse complement strand
GGGTTAACATCTTCGAATTTCGATGACCCGATTGACTTGGTTGCTAAACTCACGGGAGAGATTGATTTTCAAGTCGTCCTTGAAGTTACCCAAGGACAATGTTCAGCCAACAATTGCCTAGGAATAGGTGACGCGGCAACTGAAATAATTGACAGTTGGTTAGTCATTGATAAACCGCTTGGGGCAGAAGTAGTTTTAGCTGAGCGAAATGACAGTACACAAACTGGGGTTCAATTTTCAGGGTCGATTCCAGGAACTTATAAGTTACTTGGCTTGTTCACTACAAATGAATCGCCTACTCGCTCATATGAAGCGCAATTGAACATTGTTGTTCCTGATTTTTCACAATATACATATCGGGTGACGCCCAATCCTCCTGATTTAGGTCAACGGCTCAATGTAGAAATTGAAGCGGATGCGTTGTTGTGTGAAGCATACTCAGTTTGCTCAAATCCAAATGGTGGCGAGTATATTAGTATCGGTAGCTTAGATGGTGATATTTATGCTTCTTGGAATGATGCTGATGGTCAAGGGCTTGAAGATATTGATATTAACAATAATGAGTTTTCAGCCGTTGATTACGGTTCAAATTATTCATTATTTATATACTTGAGTGGCTCAAGTGTTAATGTAAAAGTCGCAGATTACGATGCGGGGCTTGATCTTGATGATGATGGAGACGGTGTTCTTAATCGATTTGATGCGGTACCAGGCGATGCAGCATGTAGTTCGCTCGATGATAGTTTTAACCTTTCAGATCTGATTCAGCCAAACTCTTTAGATTTTCAGTCGGCAAATACGTTACCTACTGGAGAATTACGTTATTGCCGTAGTACTTACTTAGCGGCGAAAGGCGTTACAACTCCTACTTTTACGTTTCCTGATAGTGGAATCAATATTTATTTCGACGACTCTCTCGATCTATTGTTTTTCGAAGGAAATAAGAACGAAACATTAGTACTTCCCTCAAACAAGAACAGTATTGATAAAGCTACGGACTATACTCCTGTCTCAGTAATTGAGGACTCGGCTAATCAAGTTGCTTATATTGTTTACAAAACGGGACAAATTGACCGGTTTAGCTATAGAGACGGCTCGTTTACGCTTTTTTCAAATGCTCGATTTGGTTATTCAGCGTTTAATGATCCAAATGTCTCAAGAGTTGTTGATGGGTATGTATTTGTAGCCCTAGAAGCCCAGGTTAGTGGGTTTGATGATTTCGTTCTAATCCTTGATGAGGATGGACAGGACGCGCCTATTAATTTTGGTAGGAAATATTTGAGTGCCGGTCAACAAGTTTCTTTGCATTTCGGGAATGAGGACGTTGCAGCTTTTCCTAGTTTGAGAGCTGAATGGCTTGTAAATCGACGAGAGAAGGTCGTGGGTACATCTGACTATCACGTATCTACTTTGGGTTCTTTGCGAGTATCTAATCAGACTAGAGTATTGAGCGAAGGGCAGCTTCAGCTCAAAGACATTCTTAGTGTCTCGATTGTTGATGTAGCGGGTAATGACTTTGTAACGATACCAATTACTTTAAGCGTGCCTGTGCTAAACATTCCAAATCTTGTATTGCTAGACAGATTCCCGAGTGGCGGGGATGCAATCATACTAGATTATGAAGAGGAACTTGATCTTCTTTCTGATGGCTTGCAAGTGTCTTGGTCGATTAATGATGCTTCGGTAGATTATCTCAAGCCTTACTCTAGCTCACTGGCCGCGCCATATATGCT
>NZ_LWFH01001356.1:0-67376 GCF_001635725.1 Oleiphilus sp. HI0066 | reverse complement strand
AATTTTTTCAGTACTGTCGCAAAAAAATATTGAGCTTGATCAGTATTTGCTATTCTCATTTGTTGCGGTGTTGGTTGTACTCCTACCTGGTCTGTTATCGATCCCTTTAACGAAGCGTTTAGGTGTTTCTTGGAGAACTTTTCTTCCTCCAATGATGTTTCGAAACTCTGGAAACTTAGGGTTGCCGATACTGTTACTTGCATTTGGCGAACAGGCTATCGCAGCAGCTGTGATTTTATTTTTGATTGAAAATACACTGCATTTTTCTTTGGGAATGCGGATGTTAAGAACAGAATCATCTTTATTATCGTTACTGAAAATCCCGATCTTGCAAGCAACGCTCGTGGGTGTTGTGGTCGCTTATTTAGATTTTTCTGTGCCGCAACCAGTAGCTATTGGCGTTGAAATGCTAGGTCAGATATCCATCCCGCTAATGCTGTTATCGCTAGGTGCGCGAATGGCCCAAACGCAACTTTCTGATATCCGTCTCGGGCTCGTTTCAGCAATCTGGGCACCACTTTCTGGCTTATTGAGTTTGGCATTGGTGCTCGCAATGGTTTTGCCTTTCACAGGTTTATCGAAAGATCTCATTGCGATGCTTGTGATCTTTGCCGCTTTGCCTCCAGCAGTACTGAATTTTTTGATCGCAGAGCAGTTGAATCAAGAGCCTGATCGTGTTGCATCTATCGTGTTGTTAGGAAATCTATCGGCGCTTATTACTCTCCCGATCGTGTTCACTTTTGTCCTTTAATGAATCTAATTACGCTTTTTAGCGTGACGGTTTTAACCACATGCCTTGTTTTGGTTTTACAGTGGAGCCATCAGATTGTATGAATCGGAAGGGCACAGATTTCATCGTACCTTGGTCGTTGTATTGAATCACAAAGTGTAAATGTGGGCCGGTCGAAAAACCTGAGTTACCAGAGCGACCAAGCAAATCGCCAGCTTTGACTTTATCTCCTACTGCGACATCTATCTTGCCCATTAATAAGTGGCCGTAAATGGCATAGGTGCCATCTTCATGAAGTACTTGCACGTAATTAGCTTTGTCTAGAAAAAAGCCGCTATTGGTCCCTGCGTAGGAATAGTTGTTTTTAATGCTGATTACGATGCCATCGCGCGCAGCGCTAATTGGTGTTGCAATGGGCATGGCGATATCCACAGCATGTATTTGAGGTTCCTGTGCATGGCTGAAGCGCCCGTTGAAACCTTGAGAAACCTCTAAAAGGCGGTGGCCTTTGAACGGAACAAGGTAAGTTGCAGTGGCGTCTGGTCTTGTATGTGGATCTCCGAGTATGCACCAGAATTCTATCTCGTTTGTACGCATGTGAGTGCGATCAGTTTGCAAGATAACTGTGTTTGAGAATGCTTGAACAAGGTAAGTGTTAGGTTCTTCCTCGGGTAATTGAACTTCGCAATGAACTGAGGTGAGTAGCTTGTTCTCGATACGAAACTCCGCCTTGTCCCCGGTGATAGTTTTGCTTAATGAAACCTCTGGAGGAGAATCTTTTTTCGTCTTTCTTATGTTGATGGATTGAGCGTTTTTGGCCTCAGGCTTTTTATCTGTAAAAAGCCAGTTTCCATTCGCGTCCTGGTATTTGTATATCTTTGCAACAACATGTTGCGAAACGAGGATAAAGGAAAGAGCAAGAGCGCTAATTATTATTTGCACGTTCTTTGAATCTCTGCGCGTAAGTCTTTTTCGCGTTGTTTCCGTTCTTGTTCTGTTACTTTCACGAATTCACCGTGTTCATCATAAAAAACGACGGGACCTTGAATGTCGGCTAGACGCTTCGCAGCTTCTTCACAATACTTCTTTTTGGCGGCTTGAATTTCGGCATTTTGTTTTTCTAAGAGAATTTTTTGCTCTGCGGCTTGGATTTTTTCAGCACGCCATTGTTCTTTGGCATTCTTAACCATTTCAGGATTGCTGAGATCTGTTGAGATATTAAGAGGCTGGATGTCATCACTGATATTTGTAGCTGATGTTCCAGTTGGAGGTCGATCTCCAAAGTGCGTTTTACCTTCATCATCGACCCACTTATAGACTTGTCCGTGCGCGAAATTAGTCAACATGATGCTAAAAGTGCAGGCTATGAGGTATAGGTTTTTGTTGCGTCGATTTGGCATTTAAAGTCCTTTTAAAGCGTTCTTCCTTAATGAATGAAATATGCTACGTGGCGCAAAAACTTCTAACAAGTCCGATTTCATCAATTATTTGTGATGGGCTAGAAGTATCGTCATTCCTAAATTAGTGTTTACTTCAATCAAGTTACGCATTGACTCGTAAAAAAATAAAAATACGGGGGAGGAAATATGGCTCAGTTCGATATTGCGATCAATCATGGGATCTTGTTTGATGGCTCAAAATCTCATTCAAAGATAAAACATGTCGGGATCAAGGATGGTGTCGTGGCACAGTTGAGTGATCAGCCGATTACGTCAGCAGATAGTGTCATCGATGCTTCAGGAAAATGGGTGACCCCCGGATTTATCGATACACATACACACTATGATGCAGAGTTGATTGCGTCGCCGGGCTTGAAAGAATCTGTTCGCCATGGCGTCACGACGGTCACTATAGGCAATTGTTCCATTAGCATGACGTCATTAGATGCTGAGGATTGCTCTGATCTATTTACGCGTGTTGAGTCTGTTCCCAGAGAACATGTTCTTCCCTTGTTGAAGGAAAAGAAAACTTGGACCAACGTAAGTGAGTACGTTGAATTTCTAGAACAGCATCCTCTAGGGCCAAACATTAGTAGCTTTATTGGTCATTCTGAAATTAGGGCTGCTGTCTTAGGTTTGGGGCGTGCAGTAGATCGCAACGCAGATATTTCAGAGCATGAATATCAAAAGATGGAATCCATGCTGGATGACGCCTTGAAACACGGTTTGCTAGGTATGTCAGCCATGACGACGTCTTGGGACAAGTTAGATGGAGATCGTTATCGTAGCGCTTCACTGCCTTCGACCTATGCTAAGTGGAAAGAATTTCGTCGTCTAAATGCTGTGCTACGTAAGTATGATGCGATTCATCAAGGCGCACCCAACATCGTCACAAAGGTAAATATGTTCCTTTTCTTCTGGGAAAGTATGGGGCTATTTTTCAGAAAGCCACTCAAGACAACCTTGATTTCTTTGATGGATTTGAAAGCCAATCCAATGCTTGTATCGGTTGTTGCGCCAATTACACGTTTGATCAATAAGCTAGGTAAAGCTGATTTTCGTTGGCAATCTTTACCCAACCCGTTTGAGGTATATGCCGATGGCATCGACTTAGTTATTTTTGAAGAGTTTGGTGCAGGTGAGGCAGCCTTGCATTTAAGAGATGAAGTTGAGCGTAATATCTTAATGAAAGATGAAGGGTATCGACGAAGATTCCGAAAAGAATATGACAAAAAATGGGGGCCTCGTGTTTGGCAGCGAGACTTCAATGACGCAACGATTGTTGAGTGCCCAGATCAGAGCTTAAAAGGTATGAGTTTCGGGCAGGTCGCAAAGCAGCGTTCTCTGCATCCTGTTGATGTGTTTCTTGATTTGGTTGTCGAATATGGAACGCAGTTGCGCTGGCATACCGTGATCGCAAACTATAGGCATTCAAAGTTAGAGAAGTTAGTAAGCGAAAAAAGCCTGTTAATTAGTTTTGCAGATTCTGGGGCGCATATTCGTAATATGGCCTATTACAACTTCCCTCTGCGTTTGTTGAAGCTTGTGCGCGATGCAGGGAAAGAGGGGCGCCATATTATGACTATGGAGGAAGCTATTTGGCGTGTAACTGGTGAACTAGCAGATTGGTTCAATATCGATGCGGGCTATATTCGAGAAGGCAGTCGTGCTGATATCGTTGTACTTGACCCAGAAGGACTGGACCAAGAGCTAGATTTATACCATGAAGCGCCTATTGAAGAGTTTGGCAATATAGATCGCATGGTTAACCGTAATCCAGGCTTGGTAGATGCTGTGCTTATTAACGGAAATATAGCGTTTGAGAACGAAGAAATTGTCGAGAGCCTCGGTAAAGAGCGAGCCTTCGGTCAGTTCTTAAGAGCGGCTTCAGGTACTCAGGTGTAAATATGTTTGTTGAAGTTGGCAATGCTCCGATTTATGTCGATGTGGTAGGTGAGGGAGAGCCTGCTTTATTTTTGCATGGAGTTCCCGATTCAGCGGAACTATGGCGGCCTCTTCTAAAAGAGGTGTCGTCTGACTATCGATGTTATTTAACGGATCTTCCCGGTTTTTATCGCTCTGAAATTCCTCAGGATTATCGTTTCGAGTTGAAAGCGTATGGGCAGTATGTAAATCAGCTTGTTGAGACCTTGGAAATTCCTACGCCATTCACGCTTGTCGCACATGACTGGGGCGGGATTTTTGCCTTGTCTTTCGCGTGTCAGTTTCCCGAGAAAGTGAAACGTGTTGTTGGTGGATCTTTCCCTTTTAGTCATCTGTATAAGTGGCACCCTTGGGCGAGAGTTTGGCAAACGCCAATACTCGGAGAGTTATCCATGCTACTGGCGAACAAGCACGTTTTTCGATGGGAAATGAAGCGCGGAGGAGCGTTGCTAACGACAGAGCAGATAGATCACACTTACTCCCATAAACTGTCACAATGGAAGACTAGATCGACCATTTTGAAATTGTATCGCTCTGCCGATCCACGCAAGTTTTTGGTGTTTCAAAATGACCTTGAGCGCTTATCTGCTCGATGCAATATTGAGGCTGTTTGGGGGCAGAAAGATAAATATGTTCCGAGTTACATGGCAGATATGATGCACGCGCATACGAAAAACATATTGCCGGAAGCGGGGCACTGGGTGCCTTTGGAGGCACCCGAAGAGCTAGCGGCAGTATTGCGTTAAAATTTGGAGCACTCTGCCGTTGAGTTTATTAATTTAAGCATTAAAGCTCAGCGTTGTGGTAGACGTTTTGTACGTCATCTAAGTCGTTAAGCATATCTAAGAACTTCTCAAACATTTCAACATCATCACCGCTTACTGGTGTGGTCGTTTGAGGTACAAATTGAATTTCATCAACGTCGAATTCAATTTCGCCTAGTGCGTCAATGAGCGCTTGTTTTGCTTTGAAAGACTCTGTGTGTGGTGCAAATACGGTAATTTTCCCGTCTTCTGCCTCGACGTCAGTTACGTCCACATCTGCTTCCATGAGGGCTTCTAATACTGCATCTTCATCGTCTCCAGAAAACACAAGAATGGCGCTATGGTCAAACATATGGTTAACGGCGCCTTGTGTACCAATTTTCGCTTTCGTTTTGGTGAAGCATTGGCGAACATCGCCAAAGGTGCGATTTGGATTGTCAGTTAAGCATTCAACAATGACCATGCAATTGCCTGGACCAAATCCTTCGTAGCGTGCTGGAGAGTAGTCTTCACCACCACCGCCTTTTGCTTTGTCGATAGCTTTATCAATAACATGCGTTGGAACCTGATCTTTCTTTGCGCGATCAATTAAGCTACGAAGCGCAAGATTTCCATCGGGGTCGATGCCGCCCGCTTTTGCGACAACATAAATCTCACGACCATATTTACTGTAAACCTTTGTTTTGGCTGCAGCAGTTTTCGCCATTGACTCTTTGCGGTTTTGAAAGGCTCTACCCATTACCAGATTCCTTAACGTTGATCTAAAAGCGGGCTTATTCTACAGCGATTTGAACCGAAACTAAATTTCTCGTCCACAAATTCGCAAACTTCATTCTAAGTGTCGAAATAATTTACATCTTTGATTTCCTGGTCTTTTCCACTTTTTCTTTAATGCATGAAAAACATCACAAAAATATTAGTTGGCCTCAATCATGCTTGTTTATAGCTATTGTTCTTTATAGTGTGTAGTAATAAGGGAAAAATAATGAAAACGTTAAAAAAGGCATTCGCTGCTGCTGCGTTCTTAGTTGCTTCAACGGCTAACGCGACATTGATCGATTTTACGAACGATGATCATTGGGCGAGTAATGGAGAAAAAACTGCCTCTCACACATATGATAGCGGTCTCGAAGTTACAATCACTTCGCATCCTGGTGCATTTACAAATAAAACCGAAGGCAAAGCATGTTCGACTGCTTTGACTGGGTTGATGTGCCAAACTGACGGCTTAGGTGTTCGTGATGACGAAATTTCCTTTGGGAACGAGTATATCAAAGTTGAATTCAGCCAGTCAGTTGATGTTGATTGGATTGCATTTTTAGACTTATTTATCGAAGGACCTAACCTGAATACACCAGAGCTTGCCAAAGTTCGAGTTAACGGTGATGAAAATTCTGTGTTTGGCTTTGAGGGTGATCAAACTCGAAATACAGTTGGTTGGTTCCAAACAAGCGGCGATAACTTTTTCAGCGGTGTAACCATGTTGGAGTTTTTTGCAGATGCAAATTCAGGCGATGAAATCAGTCCGGGCAATACCGATTTCGCACTAGCAGCGATCAATGTCACTGAAGTTTCTGAGCCAGGTACATTGGCCTTAATGGGGCTAGGTGTGCTGGCCTTAGTTGGTGCTCGTAAGCGTATACGCTCGTAATAGCGAATGATTGAAAAAAACCGGCTTAATGCCGGTTTTTTTGTGCATGTTGTTTTTGATGCTTGTGTATCGATTTGCACAGTACTAGAGTGAGCTAAGCACCATCGCTGGTTGACTATGAGATAAGGAGAGCTCCTTGCGTGTCACGGAAAATAGTTGCTTGGTCATTTTTGGCGCCTCAGGAGACTTAGCCGCACGAAAACTGATTCCCGCCTTACTGCATTTATTTCAAGCTAAATACCTACCAGAAGACCTCTATGTTCTGGGCGTTAGTCGTTCAGATTACGATGATCAACGCTACAGAGAACGTTTGCTTGCTTTTATTGAGCAAGAAACTGAGATTGATCACTCAGTCGTTATCGAGTTTTTGGAGCGGGTTTATTATCACGCAATGGACCCCGCAAGCGAGAGTGCTTATCCATCTCTTAAGCAAAGGCTCAGTCATCTCGCTACTGAGCATAATACTTCGAACAATGTTCTTTATTACCTGGCGACACCTCCTAGCTTATTTCAGGTGATTCCTGAACATCTTTCGCAACATGGAATGACGCAGGCAGAATCTGGCTATAAACGCTTGGTAGTCGAAAAGCCAATAGGATACGACTTGTGTTCAGCAGAAGAATTAGATGCCTCGTTACATCATTATTTTGATGAAGAGCAGATCTATCGCATTGATCATTACCTAGGAAAAGAAACCGTACAAAACTTACTAGTGTTTCGTTTTGCGAATGGCATGTTTGAACCTCTCTGGGGGCGCCATTATGTGGAATACGTCGAAATAACTGGAGCAGAATCTCTTGGTGTGGAGGGACGCGGCGGATATTACGAAAATGCAGGCGCTTTACGAGATATGTTCCAAAATCATTTGCTGCAGGTATTGGCAATGGTTGCTATGGAGCCGCCGATGGCGATTAATGGCGATGCTGTGCGTGATGAAGTGGCTAAGTTGTTGCAAAGTTTGCATCCATTAAGTTCTGACGATTTGGAGAATAATTTGGTCTTAGGACAATATACCGAATCGAAAGTCCGAGGAAATGCGCTGTTGGGATACCGACAAGAAGAAGGCGTTGCTCAAGATTCTCGCACCGAAACCTTCGTTGCTTTAAAGTTGCATATCAATAATTCCCGTTGGAATGGCGTGCCATTTTTTATTCGATCAGGTAAACGTTTGCCAACTCGCGTAACAGA
The DNA here is from genome assembly GCF_001635725.1 of Oleiphilus sp. HI0066. NCBI lineage: Bacteria > Pseudomonadati > Pseudomonadota > Gammaproteobacteria > Oceanospirillales > Oleiphilaceae > Oleiphilus > Oleiphilus sp. HI0066. The sequence continues at coordinate 59,660 of NZ_LWFH01001356.1, read as the reverse complement.
GGTAGTGATTCATTTCAAACCTAGCCCTCACCCTGTGTTCACGGATAAAGCCCCCAAAAATAAGCTGGTCATAAGGATTCAACCTGATGAAGGGATTGTGATGAAGTTTGGTTTGAAGCGGCCTGGAGCTGGCTTTGAAGCAGAGGAAGTCGCTATGGATTTTCATTATCAAGATTTGGGTGAAACCAAGCTGTTGAGCGCTTATGAACGTTTATTGTTAGATGCGTTAAATGGCGATTCCACTTTATTTGCACGCAGTGATGCTGTTCGCGCGTGTTGGAAGTATGTCGAGCCCATACTGCAATATAAATCATTGTCGCCCGCGTTATACGGATATGCTTCGGGTACTTGGGGGCCAAAAGAAGCGTTCGATTTGATGGCAAGAGACGGCTTTGAGTGGCGTTATCCTTGCAGGAATTTAACTGATACTGATTACTGTGAACTGTGAGAACCAATATCGATGTTTGAGATTAAGGTCTACAACGAGGTAGATGAATTACTAGAACACCTTGCTGAGCAATTGATGGCATATAGCTTGCGAAGTAAGCCCTACCATATTGCTTTGTCAGGGGGCAGCACGCCGAAAGCGCTGTACGCGTTGTTGGCGATGGAGCCTTTTAATAGTGCAATTTGCTGGGATAACTTGCACTTTTGGTGGGGCGATGAGCGTATGGTTGAAAAAGAAAGTGCCCAAAGTAATTTTGGTGAAGCTTATCGTACACTGTTCCAACACGTTCCAATCCCAGAAGAAAACCTCCATCCAATAAATGGTGCAAATGAATTATCGATAGAGCAAGTGCATGCGGAAGAGGAGATTGTTTCCAAGCTTGATAAGCATGAAGGTCGCCCATGTTTTGATTGGGTGTTACTGGGTTTAGGTGAAGATGGTCATACTGCATCTCTATTTCCAGGGCAGGTAGATTACGAAGCACAGAGTAATTGGGTTGCAGCAACACATCCCGAAACAGGAGAGGTGCGCTTGTCATTGTCGGCCGAGACTTTATGCAATGCTCGATCCATTGCCTTTGTCGTGACCGGGGCAAACAAAGCAGAAATCGTGCGAGATGTGTTTGGTGACGAAGAAGAATCTGAGCAATATCCAGCAGCGAATATTTTTGCCTTTGATGGTGAGACGCAATGGTTGCTCGATGAAGCGGCGGCAAGTTTACTGGTCAACGATTAAGAGGCTGATATGAGTGCAGACATTGGTGTAATTGGCTTAGCAGTAATGGGGCAAAACCTCATTCTAAATATGGATAATCATGGCTTTGAAGTGGTGGCGTATAACCGCAGCAAAGACAAAGTCAGCGCGTTTTTATCAGGCGCAGCAAAAGGAACAAACATCAAAGGCGCTCACTCTATCGAAGAGCTAGTGAATGCTTTAAGCACTCCTCGCAAGATCATGCTGATGGTTAGAGCGGGGCAAGTTGTTGACGACGTTATTGCGCAACTAATCCCTCATCTGGAGCAGGGTGACATCATCATTGATGGTGGGAATTCTAATTTCGAAGATAGCTCTCGAAGACTGAAAGAACTCTCAGAACAAGGCATTTTATTTTTGGGCGCAGGCGTTTCTGGTGGTGAGGAGGGGGCTCGTCATGGACCGTCGATTATGCCCGGTGGAAGTCAGGAAGCATGGCCTCACCTTAAACCGATACTGCAATCGATTGCTGCCAAAACCAGAAGTGGTGAGCCGTGTTGTGATTGGGTCGGACAAGGTGGTGCCGGACATTTTGTAAAAATGGTGCATAACGGCATTGAATATGGCGACATGCAATTAATTGCTGAGTCTTATGATTTCTTGCGCATAGTTCTAGGGCTTAATAATGACGAGATTTCTGCCGTTTTAGGACGGTGGAATGAGACAGAATTAGACAGCTACTTAGTTGAAATCAGTCGCGATATTTTGGCGTTCAAAGACGAGCAAGGTAATCATTTGCTTGATCGTATTCTCGATAAGGCTGGTCAAAAAGGGACGGGTAAATGGACTGGAATCAACGCACTAGATTTAGGTGTTCCGTTGACCTTAATCAGCGAGTCGGTTTTTGCACGTTGTATTTCTGCTTTGAAAGATCAGCGCACAATTGCATCTAAGCATTTCTCTAAACCTAGTGTTGAAATTCCTGATAACAAAGATGAGTGGATAGAGATAGCGCGTAAGGCTTTGTTGGCATCAAAGATTATCTCATATGCTCAAGGTTTTATGCTGATGAAAGCAGCGTCAGACGAGCATGGCTGGGAACTTAACTATGGCAATGTCGCATTGATGTGGCGCGAAGGCTGTATTATTCGTAGTGTATTTTTAGAACAAATTCGTGATGCTTTCGCCTCTGATGGTCAGCTCGATTTTCTAGGCTTAGCTCCTTACTTTAATGAGATCTTGCAAGATTGTTTACCTGCGTGGCGAAAGCTAGTGGCCAAGTCGGTTGAGAGTGGAGTACCGGTGCCATGTATTGGCTCAGCGCTAAGTTTTATTGAGGCTTATAGTCGCGAAAAACTACCTGCAAATTTGATCCAAGCGCAGCGAGATTACTTCGGGGCGCATACCTATCAGTTAGACGGTGATGAAACTCAACAGTACTATCACACTGATTGGACTGGGCGAGGTGGAGATACTTCGTCGTCGAGTTATGATGTGTAGCGTATTGGTTGATAAGAATTTCAATCGTTAAGGCAGATATTTAGTCGCCAATTTTTCTACTTCAGGTTTCAGTAATTCAACTTGTTCCGTGTCGATATGGGCATTTAATCGTTTGGCGATATGTTTCATCGCGTTGATGCGGGCATATCGTTTGTTGTTTGCCGCTACTATATGCCAAGGGTTTTTCTTGCCATCAGTTTTATCCAGCATGTCCTCAAATGCTTGTTGGTAACTGTCCCAGTTTTGTCGATTTAATATATCTTCACTTGTGATTTTCCAGCGCTTCTTAGGGTTTTCTATACGCTCTTTGAAACGTTTGAGTTGCTCGTCTTTTGAGATGCTCAAAAACAACTTAATGACAATGACGCCGTCATTGATAAGCAGTTTTTCAAACTGAGAAATTTCTTTGTATGCGCGTTGCCATCTTTTGTGGGGGGTAAGGTTGTCAACACGTTCGACGAGAACGCGTCCGTACCAAGATCGGTCAAAAATTGAAACTTCCCCACGCTTTGGAAGTAAACGCCAGAAGCGCTGCATGTAATGTTCTTCTAGCTCATCAATACTTGGTGCCCCAATTGGATGAACACGAACCCCTCTAGGGTCCATAAACTCGGTCATATGGCGAATCATGCCGCCTTTGCCAGCGGCATCAATACCTTCAACTACAACCACGCAGCGCATATTTTGATTGTATAAGCCATGCTGCAGCGTCATTAACTGTAGCTGCAGCTTTTCTAGTTTCTTCTCGTACTCTTTCTTATCCAGCTCCGGATGTTCAAGTTTTTGAAGTTTCATTGCGAGCCTGTTTCACGCTATTTATGTCGCGTTAAGTATGGCATCTTTTTTTGGGACTTCTGCAACGATTACAATTTAGAACAAAGCGCTAAAGCTTGACGATTACACGACCTGTGACATCACCCTTAGTGATACGATCGGCATATTCTGGCACTTGTTTAAGTTCAATTGTCTCACTCGCTTGCTCGTAGAAACTTTGTGGTAAAAGTTCGGTGAGTTGTTTCCAAGCAGTCGTTCTCTTTTCGATAGGGCACATAACTGAATCAATACCCTGAAGTCGCACATTTCGTAAAATAAAAGGCATCACCGTTGTAGGGAGTCCAAAACCTCCGGCAAGACCACAGCAAGCGACCACGCCATTGTAATGTGTTTGAGCAATCGCTTTAGCTAGTACCTTGTCTCCAACGGTATCAATGACACCTGCCCAACGTTGCTTTTCTAAAGGTTTTGCGGCTTCTTCTAATTCAGATCGTTCAATTAGTTCAGTGGCACCTAATTGCGTCAGGTGTGCAGTGTTTTGCGCTATTCGACCACTGCATGCAGTGACCTCGTATCCAAGAGCATGAAGTAGAGTGATGGCAGTTGAGCCGACTCCACCGCTTGCTCCTGTGACTAAGATTTTTCCTGACTCAGGTTTGATGCCACTCTCTATCAGAGCATCAACGCAGAGCATTGCAGTTAATCCCGCAGTACCAATAATCATACTTTGAGATGCGCTTAAGCCCTCAGGTAAGGGGACAAGGAGGTTTGCGTCTAAACGTGCTTTTTCAGCCAAGCCGCCGCCCCGAGTTTCACCTACACCCCAGCCGGTTAGTACAACTGAATCTCCAACGTTGTAGGCATCGCTTGATGTTTCGATAATTCTGCCTGCGAAATCGATACCCGGAATCATTGGGAAGTCGCGAATGATTCTTCCTTTGCCAGTAATGGCTAGGCCATCTTTGTAATTGATAGATGAATAATCGACCGCGACAATTGTGTCGCCGTCAGGCAATTGACTTTCGTCTATTTGCGCTACGTGTGCAACGGTTGTTTTGCTTTCTTGATAAAGCATCAATGCAGAGAACATCAAGGCACCTTATTGAATTCGAGTATGGGGATTTAAACCAACGCTAATCGTAACATTATCTTTATTGAGTTACTTGCGGAAGCTAAAGGCAGGGCGAACCTGCCTTTGTGGTTTAGTACTTAAAGTTGCCCACTAGATGAGCGAGTGTTTGTGACTGCGAAGAGAGGTTTTCGCATGACATCGCATTCTCTTTTGAACGAGAGTTGGTTTGGTTTGCCATATCGTTGATGGCAACAATATGCTGGTTTAAATCCTCTACAACACTCGACTGTTGTTCCGTTGCCGTTGCAACTTGGAAGGACATGTCAGAAATGCTTTGGATGGCTATGCGAATCGATTCAAGAGATGCATTGATCTCTTGAGAGCCGGTAACAACCAGTTCGCAGCGTTGTTTGCCCGCTTCCATTGCCTGAACAGCATTGCTCGAGCCCTGTTCAAGTCGAGAGATCATCTCATTAATCTCTTCGGTCGATTCTTGCGTGCGTTTTGCAAGCATTCGTACTTCATCTGCAACGACAGCAAAACCACGACCTTGTTCACCTGCTCGAGCTGCTTCTATTGCCGCGTTAAGAGCAAGTAAATTAGTTTGCTCTGAAATGCCCGCAATGACTTCAAGCGTAGAACTGATTTTATGTATGTCTTCCGCTAACTCTGAAATAACATTGGATGCATCTGCTAGCTCTCCATCCAAGCTTTGAATTTCGCTGACTGTTTGGCTCACTGCAGATTGGCTTTGGTTTGCTTCATTTGCTGAATTGCTGCTGGCATCTGCTGTGTGTGTGGCGTTTTGAGCGATCTCTTTTACCGTTGCTCCCATTTCGGTAATGGCAGTGGCAACCATGTTCACGCTCTGTAATTGCTCGCTCGAGCCTTGTTCGGTTTGACGGGCAGAATTCGACACATCTATGGCAACCTGATTAACGGTGGATGACGTTTGAGATATTTGTTCAACGAGGGAAGCCATCTTGTCCATGAATTGATTAAAAGACTGCGCGAGCTGGCCGAGTTCGTCGCTGCGATTACTCTCAAGACGTTGCGTAAGATCTGCATCACCGTCGGCGATGGAGGCAAGTACCTCAGCGGTGGTTCTAATAGGTTTACTCAATGAATTTGCGATCAGGGCGATGATCGCGACGATGATCGCGATCAGAATTACATTCAAAATGATCATAGCGTTGGTTGTGTTACTGATGGCTGCATACACTTCACTGCTTGGGATTTCGGCAATAATGTACCAGTCTAAACTCGGAATATAACGTGAAGCGAGAATCGTATCAGAACCGGTTTCAAGGATGATTCGCCCTTCCTTGTTTAGGAGAGATTCTGAGAAGTTCTTTGTCTTTTCTTGCGTGCTTAGGTTCGCACTACCGGCAAGCGATGTCTCAGGATGAACACGAACTTGGCCCTCTCCATCGACTAAATATACAAACCCATTTTCGCCGATTGAATAGTTTTGAATCAGCTTCGATAATTCCTCAACAGTAATACCGACGCCCGTCACCGCCTTGCCAGACTGAACACGATAGTTGACGAACAGGGTGAAGATTCCTGTGGTAGTATCTTGGTCTAAATCTAGGCTGAAAGTGTTTGGAGAGTCTAGGAAGCTATAAAGCCAGCCATCGTTTGCGCGACTAACGGATCGTAGAATACCTCCGCCAGTGTAATAGTTTTCAGATTCCGCTGAGACTAAGAAGCTAAATTTAGCGCCTGTGCTGGCTTGGATTTGCGCTAAATAGTTTGCCAGATCAGGTTGGCCATCAGCGCTTTCGCCTTGTTTTATCCAGTCATTAATATAGGCATTACTGGCCATATTTTTTGCTGTATTCAGCGGCAGGGCAATTTGAAGCTCAAGCTCGTTCGATAAACTAGATAATATGGCGGGGATTTCAGTTTCTCCGACGCGCTTTGTAGTACTAGAGCTCACCAAATAGTTAGTGATGAGCATAGATATTGCCATCGAAATAATAAGCGCTGAGCTCATGATAAGTATGAGCTTGTTTTTTATATTAAGTTGTTTCCAGCTGAACATTTTTTGTTCCTCATATTGTTCAACAGAAAGTATAGATGCATTTCAAAATTGAGAGAGCTAGATGCATATGAATTTTTCTATCGGATTGCGCTATATGCTTCTGAGCGCTTTGGGGTTCTCGTTGATGGCTGTTTGTGTAAAGCTGGCATTCGAGGATGGTATTCCAGTGCTACAAATTGTGGCAGCGCGAGCGCTGGTGTCTCTGCTCCTTAGCTACTTTTTTGCCAAGCGAAAAGGCTTGTCTGTTTTAGGGAGTCATCGAGGTCTATTGTTTGCGCGAGGTTTTGTTGGTGCAGTGGCCTTGCTTGCTGTATACAGTGCATTGACTCGTCTTCCTCTTGCCGAAGCCACGATGCTTCAATATTTACACCCTGTTTTCGTCGCAGTACTAGCTTTGTTTTTTTTAGCCGAGCGTTTTCATGCGTCTTTGTTGGGGAGCATCGTTTTGAGTCTTGTCGGCTTAATTTTGGTTGTTGAGCCAAGTTGGGTGCATGGAGGTAGTCTTACTCAACTCGATCAACTAGGCGTTATTTTTGCCTTGATTGGAGCATTCGGCAGTGCCATTGCTTATGTGCTGGTGCGAAAACTTAGTCACCTTGAAGACAGCTCCGTCATTATTTTTTATTTCCCCTTAATCGCTTTACCGTTTTCTCTTGTTGTATTAGGGAACGACTTTGTGGTGCCAGAGTCTTGGACAACGTATTTTGTTTTATTGGCCGTGGGGATATTTACTCAGATCGGTCAAGAGGGCTTAACAAAAGCGATGAAAACAGAAACTGCTGCGAGGGCAACGGCATTTTCTTATGTGCAGGTTGTTTTTTCCGTTATTTTTGGTTGGATGTTTTTTGCTGAAGTGCCGAGCATACTTGCAGTAGTCGGGGTTGTTTTGATTATGCTCGGTGCATTGTTAAATGTGATGCATAAGACCAAGGTTAGTTAAAGGATTTGTAGTGCGTTTGCATTCGATAGCCTTGATGGCAAAATGAGATGCATATTTTTAATGAAATCGAAATTTGGTGAGTAAGTTGAGAGATATTTGGAAGACTACTTCGAGACCTGAGGAAGTAGCGGATACGGCCTTTTTACGCGCATTGCCGAAGGCGGAATTGCATCTGCATATTGAAGGTTCTCTTGAGCCAGAACTTATGCTCAAACTCGCTGAACGTAATGCTGTGGCTCTACCATACAATTCTGTGGAAGAGGTTCGTGAAGCGTATCAGTTTACGAACCTTCAAACGTTTCTAGATATCTATTATCAAAGTGCGGGAGTCTTATTAAACGAACAAGATTTTTATGATCTGACTTGGGCTTACTTACTTACCTGTCACGAGCAAGGTGTTGTGCATACGGAGTTGTTTTTTGATCCTCAAACGCACACCGAACGTGGGATCGATATAGGTGTGGTGTTTGATGGAATAACGCGGGCACTGAGCGACGCGGCAACACAACTTGGCATAACGAGCGGATTGATTTTGTGCTTTTTGAGGCATCTCAGTGAGCAGGATGCATTCGAATGCTTTGAGCAAGCCAAGCCATATTTGCATCATATTCTCGGAGTAGGGCTTGATTCATCGGAAGTTGGGCATCCTCCTTCTAAGTTTGAGCGTGTTTTTGCACAGGCTAGAGACCTTGGGCTGAAGGCTGTCGCTCATGCTGGTGAAGAGGGACCGCCGTCATATATATATGAGGCTTTAGATTTACTCAAAGTTGATCGTATTGATCACGGCGTTCGGTGTTTGGAAGACGAAGCGCTTGTTGAACGGCTAGTGGAAGAGGGTATTCCTCTGACGGTTTGTCCGCAAAGCAATGTGCGTTTGAAAGTGTTTGAGAAGATGGCTGATCACACAATCCTTCAAATGCTCGATCGGGGGTTGATGGCGACTGTTAACGCAGATGACCCGTCATTCTTTGGAGGATACTTGTTAGATAACTTTCAATTCATGGCAAATGATTTAGCGATGACGCGAGCTCAAGCCGCGCGTCTTGCTGAAAATAGCATTCGAAGTAGTTTTATATCTGGAGACTTGGAAAATAATTATCTAGAAAAGCTTAAGAAAGTTATCGCATAGAGGAAAATATAAGATGAAGCATCAAGGAAGTTGCCACTGTGGTCCGGTCAAGTTTAACTTTGATGGACCTGAAATCGAGAGCGGTTTGCTATGTATTTGTTCAATCTGTCGGCGCAAAGGGGCTGTCATGACGCCCCTCTCGATTGCTGCAAATGATCTGTCTATTGAAACGAGTGTTTAAGTAGCTACCATTTTGGTACTGAGGTGGCAGAACATTTTTTCTGTAATAAATGCGGTATTTACACTTTTCATGAAACGCGCAGGGAGCCTGGTCAATTTAGAGTCAATGTAGTCTGCTTAGATGATGTCGATGCTCGCGCGTTAGAGATTACTGTATTTGATGGTGCTTCTCTGTAATCCAGTATTTAGAAGGTGTCGTTGCTACTTTCTTTAACGGCATCTCTAATTTTCTGCTGTTCCTCAATCAATTGATAAGCGATAAAGTATTTTGAAATGTTGGCGACGTAACTCACCGTTTCTCTGCCTACATGTCTAGCAACGGCATGCTCTACGTTACCAAACCATTTGTTTGGGTCTAAACCAAGTTTTTTTGTTGTTCTTCTCAATCGATGAATTCTTGTTGGTCCAGCGTTGTAAGCAGCAAATGCGAACAGTACCTTATTGGCGTCTGAAATTTTGGGGTCGTTGAAGTAGTGATTGATAATCTTTCTTAAATACTTCACTCCAGCGTGCACATTATTCTCTAGTTCTTTTATGTCTCCCACTTTCATTGATGAACCGGTTTTGGGCATCAATTGCATAATACCAATGGCGCCAACAGGGCTTTTCTTCGAATGATCTAGTGTTGACTCTTGATAGCCTTGAGCGAGTAACATGAGATGATTGAAATCATACAAGTCGGCATATTTTTCAAAAATACCTACCACCGTTTCAAACTTCTCTCTGCTGTCCTCTGTAAGAGCCTTCTTGGCCCAGTAAGGGTTTTCTAAGTACCTATTTTTTACGACATTGCCGAACAGTGTTCCGCTTCGGTGACGCTTGAGAAAACGATTTACTTCATAAATAAGGTTTGGCGTATTCTTTCGGACAGCCCAAGCAATACTCCCGCCAGTATTAATTGCAAGTCCCGGATAAGAGGTGACATCGTCAAATATTTTTAGCCACAAATTTGCAATATGGTCATCTGCAACGGTGTATTGAATGAGGTTGGCGTTGGCCATCTCTATGAGATCTTCGACTTCTAAATGTTCATCGGCATGAATAACGATGACAGGAGGAATTCCTTTCGCGACAAATGACTCATTAAGTTCGAGTAAATGTTGATTGAAGCTGCTGCTCTCCCGAACGAATACGGTTTTTCCAGAGAGGTCATCAATGCTTTTTAAAATGGGAGCGCTCTTATTGGCGACAATGACTTCTTTAACTTGTTTGATGGTAGGGATTGAAAAATCTGCGAATTGCTTGCGTTCAGGTGTAATAGTTAAGTTGGCAATGGCGAGTTCGGCTTGCCCTGACTCTAATTTTTCAAAGAGTTCATCACGCGTTACGGGGATTGCAATCACTGACAATGCGCGTCCTTTACGACGTTTCTTGTAACGCTTATTTAAGTACTGCTCAAAGGCATTGAGCATCTCGTAACTGAGACCGTGCTGGCGCGCTTTATCAAGAAAAAAATGTGTTTTGCTATAGGTAACGAGAACACGGATTGAGCCGCGCTCAATAATTTCAAACAGGTCATCGTGATGCACTGCGCTCAGTGCATCACGGAATTCGGCGTTCGCGACTGAATATAAATCTTCGGTTTCAGGCGTATCCTCTGAAGTAGATTTTTCTTCGGCGTCAACGGGTGTCTGGACATCGCCTGCGCTTGTGACGCTAGAGTCCGCATAAGACAAAGGGGCAATCAGATGAAGGCTAATAAGAATAAGGAATATAAAGCTGTGTATGTACAAGAGAACACCTAAAAAGCTTACTCGTTTCTGCGTAAAGCGTAGCTCATCTTTTTTGTGACGCGAAATCTCACAAAAATTATCTGTACTTTTGTTTCAAACACTATACTGTGCGCCTCTGTATTACATTGCGTTAGGTAGTTTTTGACGATGCTGAAGTTGGTTCGAATTATTTTGTTTTCGCTGTATTTTGTTGTGGTTGCGGTGTTGGGTGTATTCGTTTGTCTATGCCGTCCATTCAATCTCGATAATAACCGAATTATGGCAAAAGCATTTAGCTATGGTGGTTTGAAGCTTTTGGGTGTTAATGTTGAAGTGCGTAACGAAGAACGTTTCAAGAAACTTGAACCAGGCGTCATCGTTTCGAATCATCAGTCCAATCTTGATCTTTATGTGCTTGGCTGCATTGTACCGCACGGTACAGCTAGCATTGGGAAGCGTTCATTGAAATGGATTCCTTTTTTTGGTCAATTGTATTGGCTGGCAGGCAATGTTCTCATTGATCGCAGGAATGCAAAAAGCTCAATCGATGCATTAGGTCAGGTTAGTGAAGCAATTAATGACCAAGGTCGCTCAATATGGGTCTTTGCTGAAGGAACGCGAAACCTAGGAAAGGGCTTAGGAGAGTTTAAGAAAGGGGCTTTCCATATCGCAGTCCAAGCTCAGTGTAAGATAACTCCCATTGCTGCAAGCACCTATGCGGGGCGTTTAGATTTAAATAAATGGTGTTCAGGAAAGGTTTTGATAGACATATTGCCTGCCGTTGACGCCGCAGGGAAAACCGAAGACGATATACCGCAATTATGCGCCTCGATGCATGCGCAGATTAGAGAAGAAATTGAAAAATTAGACGCTGAATTAGCTCAAATTTAATGGTCGCTAATTGACCGATTTGGACAATCAATCACAGTTTGATACGATCACACTCGTATAATGTTTTTTCTTAAAAAAGTTGTATAGAAAAAGTTTGTAAAGAGACGCTGCAACGCGCTTGTTGCTAAAAGATATTGAGGCTAAATATCGCTTACTAAACGCCTCAGATACTCAAAAAACTATAAATAATATAGCGGAACAACCTAAAACATTGATGTTTGGTGATGTGTTCCGAAAGTGCAACTAGGGAAAGCCAAGGTATGTTCATCAGCATGTTTATTCACGTGCTTGAGGCCTCATGTGGTCTCTTGCTCGCATTACTGGGTGTTCAAGTCGCTCGACAGTATCGTATTGCAACGAAAAAGCAGAACGATGAACACGTTACGATCAAGCAATCGATTGATTCGGAAGAAATCATTGTTGATCGTTTCTCTCGCTCAGTAGAAAGTAATGCTCCTTCACAGCCTGAATCTGCACCCATTTCAGAATCTTCAAATACAACAGCTTCGCAAATTCTTGATGATTACATCGGTGGTTTTTTTGACGATGTAGAGCCTGCACAAAATGAGATCAAAGCTTTTCGTGCAGCTGACGTATCGGAAACTAGTAATTTTCTAGATTCTGCTGCCGAGAATGATCATGTTGAAGCAATCGCTCCAGCGGTTGATTTAGCGAGCTATAAAGTTAACCCTCCGAAAGAAGAATCTATTCCTACTCTTCATCGTCCTATTCCTGAAAGCATGATGACTGCAAAGTTCTTGCAACAGGTAAAGGAACTCGATGAAGAGGTTATTCTCGTTGAAGGGGATGACGAACCTTCTATGGCAAATCCAGTGATGTCGGATAAAGTTGTCTTGGCTATGCTGGATGAAGCGAAATTGGTTAGCTCTCACTAATTTAATTGTTTCTTTACTGTGTGCTCAAATATGTAATCGCATGGTAAGTATTTCCTCTATCTAACTGCTCTGTGCACTGATAACCTCTGCCGCAAAAATACAATGGTTTTTTCGGCATGCTTAATACCTATATCCATCTCGGATCTTCTGAGTCTTCTTCATTTGAATTAAGTGACTATGGTGTATGGGTTTGTGTTGATTCTGGTTTTGATATATCCGCGCTGAACGAGCGAATTCAGAATGGTCTTGAGTGTGGTTTAAGCCTTTCTGAGACTTTGAAAGCTGGCCTTGGTGTACTTGACGAATTTCAGCGTGATGGTGCAAATATTCTTCTATGCCGCTTTGATTCGTTCCATTATGAGTTGTGTTGGATCGGCGAGATGGGAGCTGCCTTACTCCATGGAGATGAGGGCGTATTGCCTCTAATTTCGGAATCTTCTCATAAGGTTGAGCGAATTATCGGCGACCTTCATACTGATGAAATATTGGTGTTTGGCAACTCTTTATTATTGCCTAATGTTTCTAAGATAGGTGATGCTTTGGATCTGATGCTGTCTGAATCACCTAACTCTGTTGAGGGCGCAGTCAAAAATATCGCGAGAAGCAGCGACTACAATCAATGTTTAGACGGTGCGGTCTTTATACATTATCCATTGAACGAGCCAAGTTCATTACTAAAAGATTTGCCACAGTTAAGAGCTAGGCGTCGAGTACGTAACAAGCTGCTTGCTATCACGAAGCCTGTTTTAGCATTGGTGTTAGTAGGGTCACTTCTTGGTTGGTTGCTAACGAGTCAAGTAGCTTTGTCTTAGCAAATGTCCTTTCCATGCTTTAAAAAGAACAAAAATAAAGCCAATACAAAACGCTCCAACGACTAAACCTAAGGCGCTATGTTCGACAGTGTTAGCAGAATCTGGCGTTGAGGCGAATACATAGTCATAAAATAGAAAGAAGCATAGCAACAGTCCTATGACACTCGTTGCTGCTTGACTAATGAGTATCCCATGCGCGGGAATCGTGTCATGGAAATGGCACTTCACGCATAGATAGTTTTCGGTGTACTCCGGCTCACCTTCTTGAACGGCTGGTATCATAGAACCTTCGCCACATTTGATACATGTGTATGGCGACTTCAAGGTATCCATATGCTCGTTCGATACGACCTGATTAGGCGACATATCAGTTCCTTAAGCCTATGGTTATCGTTTTAATTGTGATGATTAGCCTAGCAAAATTACCAAGCGCCGTAGTGATATAGTCGAGATTTCAGAGCGCAGCAAATTCTATTATTGCTTGTTGTGTTTGCAATCACACTGCAAATAGTCGCTTGGCTGCATTTAACATATCTTTTTTGTGGCACTGCTTTTATGATGGTTGCTCTTCGTAAGTCCACCAATAATAAATAGAGAGGGGTTCATGGGAGCAAATAACGGATTTTTATCGCCACTCGCTTACGCCTATAAGTGGGAAAAAGCAAAAGCTGATGACTTATATCTGACACAGCCGATGGGCGGGGATCAGGTACAAGAATACACATGGAATCGAGCGGTTGGTGAGGCGAGAAGAATGGCCTCCTATTTAAAGTCTCTAGACCTCCCTCCCAAAAGCAAGATTGCTATTTTATCGAAAAACTGTGCGCACTGGATCATGTCAGATTTGGCTATTTGGATGGCGGGGCATGTCACTGTACCTCTGTATCCGACATTAAACGCAGAGACCGTTCGATATATTCTAGAACACAGTGATTCAAAACTTCTTTTTGTTGGTAAATTGGATGACTGGGATGAGATGAAAGCTGGTGTTCCAGATGATCTTCCCTGTTTATCTTATTCACTTAGCCCGCCAAATGATTTCCAAACTTGGGAGCAAATTGTTGCCGACCATAAACCGCTTATGGAAGAAACGGTTCGTGATGCCGATGAGTTAGCAACGATTGTTTATACCTCGGGGAGTACTGGCAAACCTAAAGGTGTCATGATTTCTTTTGGGGCTATGAGTATGGCAGCGAAAGGTGTTTCTGAGGCACTTGAGATGAAAGATTCAGAACGCATGCTTTCTTATTTGCCTTTGGCGCACGTATTTGAGCGCTATGCCGTAGAGCAGGCGTCTTTGTATGTGGGTTTTCATCTTTTCTTTGCAGAAGCGCTTGATACATTTGTTCAGGACTTAAAGCGTGCGCGACCAACGGTCTTTATCTCTGTACCGAGATTATGGGCGAAGTTCCAGCTCGGTGTATTCCAGAAAATGACACCTGAAAAACTGAAGTTCCTTCAGAGTATTCCGATCATATCTTCTCTTGTAAATAAAAAAGTATTGAAGAACTTGGGCTTAGATCATTGTCACTTTGCTGTGAGTGGCTCAGCTCCTTTGTCAGAAGATATTATTAATTGGTACCGAGGCTTAGGACTGGAATTGATGGAAGGGTATGGCATGTCGGAGAATTTTGCTTATTCACATATCAGTATGCCTGGTCGCGCTAGAGTCGGGTATGTCGGCGAGCCATTGCTTGGGGTTCAGCAGCGAATTTCTGAAAAAGGTGAGATAGAAATTAAAAGCCCTGCTGCGATGATGGGCTACTACAAAGATGATGAGAAAACCAAAGAAAGCTACACCGAAGATGGTTTCTTATTGACGGGAGATAAAGGCGAGATTGATGAGTTAGGTCGATTAAAGATTACAGGTCGAATTAAAGAAATCTTTAAGACCAGTAAAGGTAAATACGTTGCGCCAGCGCCTATCGAAAATAAGTTGATGGTCGATCAAGCGATTGAAGTTGTTTGCGTTGCGGGTGCAGATTGTGCTCAACCATATGCTGTGGCTGTTTTGCCAGAGCATTTGCAGGCTATGCATGGTGATCAAGCATTTCGCGACAAAACCTCGGAGAGCCTTAAGGGATTAATCAAGTTTGTTAATGCAACCTTAGATCAGCATGAGGCAATTCAGTTTATTGTTGTGGTGAGTGATGTCTGGGGGATTGAGAATAATTTCTTAACACCAACGATGAAAATAAAAAGAGATGTGATTGAGTCACATTACGCGCCGAAAGTTGAGACTTGGTTTAAAGCGAAAGAATCTGTCTTATGGGATTGACCGTAGGAGTTTAGGGTTTGTATAAGCAAGGCTAATTTGCGCTATCGGGACTGAGTTTAAATTGTTGTTTCAATTTGAACTCAGTCCTTTTATCATTCAAAAATATTGTCAAAAAATTAATGAAACACGTTTTCTAAAATACGAATAAAAGGCGATCGAATAATTATGAGTGCAGTTCAGAATGTGACGCTTCCTTTAGAGTCTGTTTATAAGTGGGAAAAACAAAGAGCTGATAAAGTCTATATGACTCAGCCAATGGGTAATGGTGTAGTGCAAGAATATACTTGGGCACGTGCCATGAACGAAGCCCGACGTATGGCGAACTACCTCAAAGCTCAGAACCTCCCTCCGAAAAGTAAAATAGCGATTCTTTCAAAAAACTGTGCCCACTGGATCATGTCAGATCTAGCAATCTGGATGGCAGGTCATGTGACGGTTCCTCTTTATCCAACATTGAATGCTGACACGGTTAGCTACATTCTTGAGCACAGTGAAGCGCAAGCTTTATTCGTAGGTAAGCTCGATGATTGGGAAGATATGGCTCCGGGCGTTCCAGCTGACATGCCTTGTATCTCTTATCCTTTAAGCCCAGAAAATGATTACCCAACGTGGGATTCATTAATTGCTGAAACAGCTCCTCTTGAGGGTGAAGTTGAGCGTTCAGCAGATGAGTTAGCGACTATCGTATACACCTCAGGTAGTACCGGTCGTCCAAAAGGCGTTATGTTGTCGTTTGGAGCAATGGGTGTAGCTGCTTCCGGTGCATCTCAGGCTCTTAAATTATTCACTGAAGATCGCATGCTTTCATACTTGCCACTTGCGCACGTGTTTGAGCGTTATGTTGTTGAGCAGTCGTCGTTCTACATTGGTTTCGAACTTTATTTTGCAGAAGCGTTAGACACCTTCTTGCAAGACCTTCAGCGAGCACGTCCGACAGTATTCGTTTCAGTGCCGCGTTTATGGTCTAAGTTCCAGCTAGGTATTTTCAAGAAAATGCCTCCTAAGAAACTTAATCGTCTATTAAAAGTGCCAATTCTGTCAGGCATTGTGAAGAAGAAAGTATTGACTGGACTAGGCTTGGAGCATTGTCGGTTTGCTGGTAGTGGTTCTGCTCCGTTGTCTGAAGAAATTATCAAGTGGTACCGCGGTCTTGGCCTTGAGCTGCTTGAAGGCTATGGCATGTCAGAGAATTTTGCTTACTCGCATATTTCACTACCTGGCCGTTCGCGTGTTGGTTATGTTGGTGAGCCCTTACCCGGTGTTCAGCAGCGTATTTCTGAGATTGGTGAAATCGAAGTGAACAGCCCTGCAAATATGATGGGTTATTACAAAAACGATGAGAAAACCAAAGAAAGCTTCACCGAAGATGGTTTCTTGCTAACTGGTGACAAAGGTGAGATCGATGACATGGGTCGCCTTAAAATTACTGGTCGTATCAAAGAGATCTTTAAGACGAGTAAGGGTAAGTACGTTGCTCCGGCGCCAATTGAAAATAAAATCATCAGTCACGATGAAATTGAAATGGTATGTGTTGCTGGTGCTGAGTGTCCGCAGCCTCACGCATTGATTCATCTTTCTGAAGAGGCATTGCCAAAACGCGATGAGCCAGATTTTCGTGCAAACTTAGAGAAGAGTTTGACTGAGCTAATGGCATCGGTGAATGCAACGGTTGATCCGCATGAAGCTTTGCAGTTCATGGTTGTTGTAAAAGATTTTTGGGCGATTGAGAATGGCTTCTTAACGCCAACAATGAAGATCAAGCGTGATGTTGTTGAAGGACAGTACAAAGATCAAATTGATGGTTGGTATGCTGGTAGAGCTAAAGTAGTTTGGGAATAAGTTCCCAGCGATAAAAAAAGCGACCCTTGGGTCGCTTTTTTTATGTCTCAACATTTCAGATAAGTACTACGTTCGATTGATTGAGCGGCTAAGTAAAATCACAGGAATAATTCCCACAATAACAATTACTAAAGCTGATAATGCGCATTGTTCTATCAGTTCATCTGACGCAAATTGATACACATGCGTTGCCAGTGTTTCAAAATTGAATGGGCGCAGTATCAGTGTTGCAGGAAGCTCTTTCATACAATCTACAAACACGACAAGCATGGCCGTTAATGCGCCTGGTTTTATGATCGGTAAGTGAATGCGTATTAGCGTTGTCAGGCTGCTCTTTCCAAGAGATCGAGAGGCCATGTCCATCGATGGTGTAACTTTCTCAAGGCTTGAATCTATAGCTCCGGTTGCGACGGCTAAGAAGCGCACAGTGTAGGCAAAAAGTAATGCCGCAATACTTCCACTCAATAATAAGCCAGTGCTGAATCCGAAATGGCTGCGAGCAATGCTATCAAGCCAGTTATCAAAGCCCGCGAGCGGAATAATTACGCCGATTGCCAAAACGGCACCTGGAATTGCGTACCCTAGGCTAGATACTTGTGTCATAGAGCGGGTGAATTTTGAGTTATCTAAGCGCTTCGTATAAGCCAAAATACATGCGATGACTAAAGTGATGAATGCGGCGCTAAAGCTCAGAGAAAAACTATTAAATGCGTAGGTAAAAAATTGCGTGTTCCAGCTTTTGTCAAAGTAATGAATCGAATAGTCGGAAAGAATGATGACCGGAATTAAGAAACCAAAAACAATTGGTGTTGATGCGAGTAGAGTAGCGAAGAAAGCCTTTTTTCCAGTCAGGTGTTGAGTTGGCAGAGGACGTGATTGAGTTTTGCTAGAAAACGACTGCTGTTGGTCCCTAGATTTTCTCTCCATCATGATTAAAAACACGACAGCTAACATCATCACGGTAGCAATTTGAGCTGCACCGCCTAAATTGCTCATATTCAGCCATGTGTCATAAAGGCCTGCAGTCAGCGTTTGAATTGCGAAGTAATCAACGGTACCGAAGTCATTCAGTGTTTCCATCAGAACCAAAGATAGACCGACGACAATTGCAGGTCGCGCAATCGGTAATGATACGCGGAAGAAAAAGCCAAAAGAATTCGAACCCAGGCTTCTAGCGGCGTAGTAAAGAGAAACTGATTGTTGCAAAAATGCGGCGCGAGCCAGCATGTAGATATAAGGGTATAGAGTTAGTGACATGAGGATAATGGCGCCCCCCATGCTTCGGACTTCGGGGAAGTAGTAGTCTCTGCTCGATTGCCAGCCAAATATCTCTCTAAGCATTGATTGGAGAGGGCCAGCATATTCAAGAAAGTCAGTGTAGACATAAGCAATCACATACGCAGGCATCGCAAAAGGGAGTAATAACGCCCACGTGAAAAAACGTTTGCCTGGAAAACTATAATGGCTTATTAACCATGCAGCACCAATGCCTAAAGCGGTACTCAGACATCCAACTCCGAGCATTAATATCAGCGTGCTTTTAATATAGGCAGGAAGTACTGTCTCAGATAAATGAACCCAAATGTTGTCGTCTGGAAATGCGGCTAAATACAAAACGGCCAATACTGGTAGGCAGATGATGCTGGTCGTTAAAAAAGCACTGAGCTTCCAGTAATGCTCTGATCGCCAAAAAGATTTAACGGGATATGTCGGGCTATTAGTGCGCAAAGAGAAATGATTCGGTTGTCTTAAAGAAACTTAGTATAAACAAAAAAAGCGGCTCTAGGCCGCTTTCTTTATGAGTCGATGCATTATTGATCGAATGCTACTTTATCTACTAGCTTTGCAGCAGCTTTGCGTAAACCGGCAATGTCAGCAAGAGGTAGTTGATCTGCTTTGAATTCACCCCAAGATGCAACGAGTTCACTTGGTTGAACTGCTGGGTTAACTGGGTATTCAAAGTTTTGCTCAGCATACATTGTTTGAGCTGTTTCGCCTGTTAAGTATTCCATTAGCTTAATGGCGTTTGCTTTGTTTGGTGCGCTCGTTGTCAATGCCATGCCGCTGATGTTTACGTGAGTACCGCGATCTGCAGAGTTAGGGAACAGAATGTTAACGGCATTTGCCCATTTTGTTTGCTCTTCATCTTGAAGCATTTTGCCTAGGTAGTAGTTATTGCCTAGTGAAAGGTCACATACTCCTTCATAAATAGCTTTTACTTGTGCGCGATCATTGCCTTGTGGTTTGCGAGCAAGGTTTGCTTTAACGCCCTTCAACCATGTTTCCGTTTCTGCTTCGCCGTGATGAGCGATCATTGAAGCGATCAACGCTAAATTATATGGGTGTTTGCCGCTACGAGTACAAATACGACCTTTCCATTTTTCATCGGCAAGCTCTTCATATGTTGTGATTTCGCCATCTTTTACACGTTCGTTTGATGCGTAGATAGAGCGAGTACGAGTCGTAAGACCAAACCACAGTCCTTCTGGATCACGATATTGGCTAGGAATATTGCTGTTAAGAGTATCTGAGTTAACAGCCTGAACTAAATCCATTTCAACAACTTCATTTAGGCGGCCAATATCAACAGTGAATACTAAGTCAGCCGGAGAGTTAGCACCCTCACGCTTAAGGCGCTCTGCTAGACCTTTCTTGGCAAATACCACGTTTACCTTGATTCCTGTCTCTTCAGTGAAGCCTTTGAATAATGGTTCTACCAAAAATGGTTGGCGGTATGAGTAGACATTGACTTCTTCTGATGCAATCGCACTGCTGCTTACTGAGGTAAATAGCATTGCGGCGAGTAGTGACTTAATTCCAAAACGCATGGTTTATCCTTAATGAAGTTAATAATGAGAACGATTTCAATTTTAATATCGAGAATGCATTAAGCAAGCTTTTTATGCAAGTAAATAACTTGTCTTGATCTGGGCCAATATGCGTATTCCTTGCTAGTCTTAAGACAAGTTCTACAAAAAGTTTGTATATAAATGACTTTATTGAAAATTTTCTCGGTCTTTCTGCTCGGTTTCAGCTTGCTTTTGCAAGGCTGTGCAACGTCAAGAACCACAACGCATTATGGTTTTTTTGAGGCAGAGAACTCGCAAGGCGAGTTGAGACAGTTTCGTGTTCATTGGGAAACTATTGACGTACAAGGGTTCAACTCCCGAGAACGCTATTCAACTCCTCTCGTATTACAGGCTCAGTGCTCGCAGCGCGCTGTGCGCTTCTATGATGCTAATTTTCGGGCGCAAAGAGCGTGCATCCCTAATGATCAGTTAGGGATTGCTTACTGTGGGTCTGAGCGCAAAGATCTAGATCACAGGGCGTTACCCATAGAAAAAGGTAAGGCTTGTGCTTATGTTGTCGACGCGAAAGGGGCTGGGGAGATCAAATATTTAGGTGATGAAATCCAGATAATCATGCGTTGTCAGCCTAAAGAGCCTCAGGTAAGGGTTGGTAGGAAGTGGGTAAACCGTGATTATCTTAAGCCATCGAGTATTCCCTATGTGGTTTCGACTAAGACCGTACCTGGTAGTGATAAGGATGGGCACGTACCTCAATTATGGAATCATTCGTCGGTATGTGACCCAACGCAGGGTCGTTAATTACTATACGTTACAAAGGCTTACAGGCTTTAGTGGTATCAATTTTTGAGTGAGTCATAATAACGAGAATTGTGCGTGTTAACGGGTAAAGAGAACGAGATATGAGTGTTGAACGTGTCAAAACAGCGGTATCGAATCTGCAAGAAGGGATGTTTGTTGCAGACCTAGATCGTCCGTGGCACGAAACGCCGTTTCCGCTTCAGGGTTTTTATATACGGGCCGAAGACGATAGAAAAGCGATTGCTCAATTTTGTAGCCACGTCTTTATCGATAGTAAAAAAACGCGCGTAAAAAATGCTCATGCAGAGCACGCTGCATTTAATCCTAGTAAGGCATCATCTTCCGGTGTAAAGAAAAGCGGGCAAGCTACGCTGGAACTTCCTGAAGTGGTTATCAAATCGCCAGAAAGTTATAAGTCTGAAGTAAGTATTCAGAAAGAAGCGGCGCGCGTAAAACGATTACATCAACAAGTAAATGATGCTGTTCGAAACATTTGTGAGAGTGTCGCGAATGGAGAGCAAGTAAGCGTCCAAGATACGCAAAAGCTTGCAGTGAGCATGGTCGTGAGTGTCGTTCGCAATCCAGACGCGCTTATCTGGTTGGCAAAAATGGACGATGAAGATCAACAAGGTTATCAGCATGTGGTTCGCGCATCGATTTGGGCGCTCGTTTTTGCAAGACACCTTGGGTTAACAAAGCCTTTGATGAAAAGTCTAGCGGTTGGCGTGCTCTTGTCACACATCGGAAAGATAAAGTTAGAGCAGTCTGTGAGAGATGCTGAACCAGAAGATAGCAAGCAGAACCCAAATTATCAGTCCTACGTTCAGCACAGTTTAGATATTCTGAAAGAATGTGATGGCTTGCCTGACAGTGTGTTGAGCATTGTTGAGTTTCATGCCGAGAGACACAACGGTTCAGGGTTCCCGAAAGGTGTCACTGGTCAAACAATTCCTTTATTAGCAAAAATTGCGGGCTTAGTGGACGAATATCAAACGATGATTACGCCTAGGGGTGAAAGTAAAGGTTTGTCGCCTCGAGAGGCTGTCGCGGAACTCTATGAGCAAAGAAACGTCCTGTTTCAAAAAGATCTTGTTGAACGCTTCATCGAAGCGATTGGCGTATTTCCGACTGGAACCTTGGTTGAACTGAGCACTCAAGAAGTTGGAATTGTTACAGGTCACAATAGCGAACGACGTTTGCTTCCACAGATTATTGTTGTGACGGATAAAGACAAAAAATTGCTGAAAAGCGGCCGTAAGTTGGATTTAAAAGCATGGAATGAAAGTCATTCCGAAGCAGAGGCGCTATATATTAAAGATAGTTTGCCTAAGGGAGCATTTGGCATTGATGAGAATGCCTTCCTTCTGTCTGGCGCAACTTCTAAATGGAGTCTGAAGCATATAATGTCGGGCATGTAAGCTTGGCTTTTTACTACTAAATATCTCTAACTGACATTTCCTACGCGCTCTCCTCATCTGCGCTTATCAAAGTCTTTTTTGACGATCGCTTGAAATTTGATAAGTGCGCCCTCATACAAACTGCCTCAAACCTACTAAAGTGAATATCTCGATGACCAATGCGTTAGAGGTCGTGAGCTTGAACAAGACTTACGACAATGGGCACGTTGCCTTAAAAGATGTCTCCTTGAATGTGAAGAAGGGGGACTTCTTTGCTTTGTTAGGACCAAATGGAGCGGGTAAATCAACGACGCTTGGTATTGTCTCCTCACTCGTAAATAAAACGTCCGGCACGGTAAAAATCTTTGATTATGACTTAGATCGCGAGCTCGAGAAGGCAAAGACTTGTTTGGGCGTCGTACCGCAAGAGGTCAATTTCAACCAGTTTGAGAAAGTTGAGCATATTCTTGTGACGCAAGCGGGCTATTACGGTATTCCTGCATCAGAGGCGAAGCAAACCGCAGAAGTATATTTAAAAGCACTTGGTCTTTGGGAAAAACGCAACGAGCCGGCTCGAATGCTTTCCGGTGGCATGAAGCGCCGTGTAATGATCGCACGAGCACTTATTCATAAGCCAAAATTGCTGATTCTAGATGAGCCTACTGCTGGCGTTGACATTGAGCTGCGTCGATCCATGTGGAAGTTCCTTCAAGAAATTAACGATGCGGGTACTACCATCATTTTGACTACACACTACCTCGAAGAAGCTGAGGAGTTGTGTCGCAATATTGCCATCATTGATAAGGGTGAAATTCTCGAGAATAGTCCAAAGCACGAATTGCTGAGTAAGTTAACCAAGCAAACCTATGTCTTCGAAACGACGCCGCCATTAAGTAAGGCGCCAGAGTTAGATGGATATGATACCGCGCTAACGTACGACGGTGCTATCGAGCTGACTGTCGAGCAGGGAAGAGACTTAGGGACGTTTTTTGATGCCGTCAAAGATGAAGACTGGAAGGTATTGGGTATTCGCAATAAAAGTAACCGTTTGGAAGAGTTGTTTTTATCTTTGGTTAGCTCTAGCCAAGACTTAAATTCGAAGGAGCAAACCAAATGAACGCACATCAAATCTGGATTGCTTTTACGACCATCGTAGTAAAAGAGATTCGTCGATTTACACGAATCTGGGCGCAAACGATGCTTCCACCTGCGATTACCATGGCTTTGTATTTTGTCATTTTTGGCAATCTTATCGGGCCTCGTATCGGAGAAATGGGCGGCTATGACTATATGAGTTTTATTGTCCCAGGCTTGATTATGATGTCGGTGATTACTAACTCTTATGCAAACGTGGTGTCGTCTTTCTTTAGTTTGAAGTTCCAGCGCAGTATTGAGGAAATACTCGTTTCACCTGTTCCAAACTGGGTTGTGCTGAGCGGTTACGTTGCCGGAGGTGTTGCGCGTGGTGTTGGGGTAGGGATTATCGTTACCTTACTCTCTTTATTCTTTACCGATTTAGTTGTTCACAACGTACTGGTGACGGCCAGTATGGTGATAATGACTGCGATTGTATTTTCGCTTGGCGGATTTATTAATGCAGTATTCGCGACGAAATTTGATGACATCTCTATCGTCCCTACTTTTGTATTAACGCCGCTC
This sequence comes from Oleiphilus sp. HI0066, assembly GCF_001635725.1. NCBI lineage: Bacteria > Pseudomonadati > Pseudomonadota > Gammaproteobacteria > Oceanospirillales > Oleiphilaceae > Oleiphilus > Oleiphilus sp. HI0066. The sequence continues at coordinate 35,785 of NZ_LWFH01001356.1, read as the reverse complement.
ACCTACCTCGGTGGTGTGTTCTATAGTATTTCGCTTCTGCCAGAGTTTTGGCAGAACGTATCTCAAGCGAACCCGATTTTATATATGGTGAATGCTTTTCGTTACGGAATATTGGGTGTGAGTGATATCGATATTCGATTCGCGTTTGGGATGGTTATTGTTTTTATTGTTCTATTATTTTCGACGGCTTTGTTTTTACTTTCTAAAGGCAAGGGCATTCGCAGCTAGACTGCGATTCTTCGTGGTAACTGCTTTATAGCAATACGAGCGCGACGGAAAATTATTTGAGGTATGTATGGCGATTGTTGAGAACAGCCAGTTAGGTAAAGAAACGAATTATTTAGATCGATACGCACCCGAGGTGCTATTCCCAATTGCACGGAGTGAAACTCGCGCGAGTTTAGGGATCGAAGACACGGATTTACCATTTGCTGGTGAAGATGTTTGGACGAGTTTTGAGGTGTCTTGGCTAAACACTAATGGTAAGCCAGAAGTCGCCATTGGGGTTTTTAGTATTCCTTGTCAGTCGAAGAATATCATCGAGTCTAAGTCGTTTAAGTTGTATCTCAATTCATTTAATCAAGAGAAGATAAAAAGTAAAGACGCATTGATTGAAACTCTAGAGCAGGACTTGAGTACAGCAGCAGGTGCTGCAGTAACGGTTCAGTTACACGACCTTGTTGATATTCAAGCGGTAAACCTACCAGCTGGTGAAAGCGTTGATCATCTGGATGCCAAAGATTTTGTGTACGAGCCAAACGCAGATCTGCTTCAAGCTGATAGCGATGAGCTTGTTGAAGAAACCTTATATTCAGATTTGTTACGATCGAATTGTCCGGTAACGGGTCAACCAGATTGGGGGACTGTGGTTGTTTCCTACAAAGGGCCTAAGATTGATCGTGAAAGTTTGCTACGCTACGTGGTATCTTTCCGCAATTGTCAGGACTTTCACGAACATTGCTGTGAGCAAATATTTACTGATATTTTGGCGAAGTGTGGATGTACATCTTTGAGTGTAATGGCTCGTTATACGCGCCGCGGGGGCTTAGATATCAACCCTTATCGAGCAACCGAAGACCGTGTTTCTGTCTGTCCTCAAACGCGATATGTTAGGCAGTAGTTCTTAAAAGAGAACTATTTGATTTAATCGCGGTCCTTGAGTTTTTCCGCGGCGCGCTCAAGGGCCCGAACAACTAAGTCTTTCTCTTCAGTTGTGACTTTTTCGGTGTCTAAGTACAGCGCAAAGCCGCCTGTTTCATGTTCGATAAAACTCTGGCCAGCGCCAATATCTCTGCGGAAATCGACGATCTGATAAATTGGCACAGGGCGAGAGAATCCTTTTACAGTGATCTCGCCTTTATCTCTACACATTACCTTATCTTTGACTAACGAGAAGGTCTCGTAAGAGATCAGTATTTCTCCAGGCTCCGCTAAGCTCTCAAGACGAGACGCAAGATTTACCTCTTTTCCGATGATCGTATAATCCATGCGATTCTCGGCGCCGAAGTTACCTACCGTGCTGTATCCAGTACTGATGCCGATACGAATTTGTAGAGGTGTTTTGATCCCTTGGCTTTGCCATTTTTGGCGGAGAATCTTCATGTGCTTACGCATCTCGATCGCCATGGCTACACAGGCAAGCGTATCTTCTTTTGGTCCGCGGCTTGTCGGGTCGCCAAAGAAGATCATGATCGAATCGCCGACAAACTTATCAATAGTGCCGCCATACTTTAATGCGATTTGAGACATCTCATTAAAGTAGTTATTCAGAAGCTCAGTGAGGCTCTCTGGCTCCATTTCCTCAGCAAGTTCGGTAAAGCCCTTAATGTCTGAGAAGAAGATCGTTAATTTCTTACGTTGTGTTTCAAGACGAACGTCACGTTCACCGGTAAAGATAGATTGCCATACTTGTGGTGAAAGATACTTCGCAAGCTTATGCGATAGTGAGATCGACTGTTCTCGTTGATGCTGAATCTGTGACTTCGCTTTTACCAAGGCCTTCGCTTGTTGGTGTGTGTAATATGCGGTAACAGCAACATAGACACCTGCCCCAATACCAGCCACAAGAGTCACCAATACCGGCTCATTTATATTGAAGTTAAATCCGAAAATTAAGCCGCTTAATCCTAATGATATAGATGCCGTGATGCAGCCGAGTACTAATAGCTTCATACCTCCTACAACAATGAAGCTAAACGCACCCATAATGATCGAGAATAAAGAAGCAGTGAGGCTGAATTCGATGAGAACAATCGTACACCCAACAATAACACCGTCTATAAGTAAGGTTACTTCACGAGCGGTTGGATTATCAGCAAGTTTGAAATGACGTACGAAGAAATATAAAAGGTGGGGCCAAAGCATGGCGAAAGGCACAAACCAAATTAGGTTCTTATCAAAATGACCTAATAAAATGCCCGTAATAAAGGTGAGAGTAGACGTTAGGTAAGCAAGTACGCGCCCATTATAGGCCGGCATGACTGACGGCGGCGCATCATAATTAATTATACTTGGTTCACTTGCCATAGTTTACTGCCCAAACGAATAAAAGAGGTGTTCGTAAAACTGGGTATTTCCTTTCTTCGCAATCTATTTAGGCAAGCGCGCTTATTCTGTATTATTGCTGCTTGAGTCTTGCCTAGCCTTAATTTTGGTGGCTTAGGTTAGCACCTCCTTTTTTTATTAACAAATGTTCTCTGTGTAAAGCGATTCATCATGAGCTATGAAAACAGCATCCTAAACTTCTTGCATCAGCGCGTGTCTTTTCCACGATTAGTTTCACCTGCACCTGAAGGTGAACAATTAAAAGGTATTTTGAAAAGTGCACTACGTGCGCCTGACCACAAGGTACTTCGCCCAGGGCGATATTTGATTGTGGAAAGTGATGCGCGAACCAAGCTAGGTGAGCTATTTGCGCAGGCTGCAGTTGCGGCCAATCCAGATTGTGGTGAAGCGAAGATCGAAAAGTGTAAAAAAATGCCGTTTCGCGCACCGATGATTTTAGTGGCCGTTTCGAAGAATATCGATCATCCCAAAGTGCCTTATTTTGAACAGGAGCAATGTGTTGCTGCCGGGTTGTCCTACATCCTTTTGGCTTTACAAGCAGAAGGGTTTGGAGGGATGTGGCGAACGGGCGATATGGCAGTCGACTCTGTTGTGAAGCGTGGTTTAGGAATTTCTGAGCACGAAAGTCTCGTCGGCTTTTTATATATAGGAACGCCTGAAGGAGACGCAAAGCGTATTGTAGACCCCGTTTTAGAGGATAGTTTTTCTTTTTGGACTGGCCAATAACGCTCGCGTCGCATGACGGATAAGCCTTGCCGCGGGCAATAAAAGCGGCAATTTATAAGTTATTGAAAAATAAGAAAAAATAATTGGCACTTCTCTTGCTTTTTAACCTCTTAGATTAACTAGGATGAGTTAAATGGCGATTTCATTTCAAAATGCATTAGGTGTTCACCCGCAAGCTGTAGAGCTTCGAGTGCAGCGTGCTGAGTTGATGGCAAACAACTTAGCAAATGCAGATACGCCCGGATTCAAAGCGCGCGACATTGACTTCAAAGCGGCGATGGCTGAACAGCAAAGCATGCTTGATGGGCAGTTAGCGATGAGCGCTACGCAAGGCGGTCACATTGCTCCGAACCAAGGTCAATCCGGAGCGGAAGTTCTTTACCGAACGCCAACTCAGCCATCCGTAGACGGGAACACAGTAGATACGCAGCAAGAGCTTGCTGAATTTACCAAGAATGTTCTCGACTATCAGGCGAGCTTTCAGTTCTTGAATGGAAAGTTTAAATCCCTAAGCAAAGCAATAAAGGGTGAATAAGCATGTCTTTAAATTCCATTTTTAATATTGCCGGTTCTGGCATGTCGGCACAGTCGGTACGTTTAAATACAACCGCTAGTAACATCGCGAATGCAGATAGTGCAGCGAGCAGTACTGGCGAAGTGTATCGAGCGCGAAAGCCTGTATTTGCAGCGATTCAAGAAAGCGCTATGACAGGTGCAATGCCGAGTATGACAGATGCGGGTTCTCAAGGTGTTCAGATTAAAGGTATTGTCGAGAGTGATGCAGCGTTGGATATGCGTTATCAGCCGGATCACCCTTTGGCGGATGAGCAGGGCTACGTCATATATCCCAATGTGAATGTTGTAGAGGAAATGGCTGACATGATGTCCGCCTCGCGCAGTTTTCAAACAAATGTCGATGTCATGGAGGCAGCCAAAACCATGATGCAACGAATTTTAACTTTAGGCCAATAGGCGAGATAGACGATGACAAGTATTAATACCTCCGGTGTTGCTGATCCTCTAGCGCAGTATCGCTTAGAAAATAACGGCGAAGCGGCAAAGAAAGGTGACTTGGGTAAAAACGAGTTTTTGGATCTGATGATCGCTCAGCTCGAGAATCAAAACCCTCTTGAGCCTCAAGATAACGGTGCCTTTATCTCGCAGCTAGCTGAATTTAGTGCGCTAGAAGAAATGCAACAAATTAACAACACGGTGAATAACTTCACCAATAAGTTCCAGTCTACACAAGCATTGCAAGCGTCTGCCATGGTTGGGCGCTCTGTGTTGGTGCCAGGCGCTGAGGCTCCACTTTCGGCAAGTGGAACGATTAGCGGCATTGCAGACATTCCGTCTGGAACTAGCAATCTTTCTATCTCTATTTTGAATGGTTCAGGTGAGCTCGTGCGGCGTGTTGACCTTGGGCAACAATTTGCCGGTTCAGTGCCGTTTGAATGGGATGGTTTGAATGAGCAGGGTGATCAGATGCCTGCAGACAAATACACAATAAAAGCAGAAATAAAAACAAGCGCGGGCGCTGAGCAGGTCGATACCTTGTTTGCTTCGCAAGTGAATAGTGTATCAATCGCTCAAAGCGGCGAAGTGACACTTAACTTGGCTGGCTTAGGTGGCGTTCCGTTAGAGAACGTGCGCGAAATTAATTAATTAATCAGTAGAGGTTCAATATGACATTCAATGTAGCACTCAGTGGATTAAAAGTATCCGCAACAGACCTCGAGGTCACTGGTAATAATATTGCGAATGCAAGTACGGTTGGTTTCAAGCGTTCACGTGCTGAATTTGGTGATGCCTATTCAAATAGCTTTTTTGGCGGTGGGGTAACCGACGTTGGTGATGGTGTGCAGGTGCAGGCTATTCGTCAGATCCACAGCCAAGGTAATGTTGAGTTCACTGATAACGGCCTTGATATGGCGATTACCGGTAACGGTTACTTCATCGTCAATGATAACGATGAAGTGAAATATACGCGTGCAGGGCAATTTGGTGTGAACCGAGAAGGCTTCCTTGTTAATAATACTGGAATGCAAGTTCAAGGTTTTCAGGCTGATGACGAAGGCAATGTGTCTGGTGTGCTTGGTGATCTGGAAGTAGAAACAAATGACTTGGCGCCACGTCAAACAACCTCTGTTAATACTTTGTTGAACCTCGATTCTTCTGAATCAGTTTTAGCGGTTTCAGGTACAACTGTAGTTGCTGATGGTACGGAAGTTGGTATTGCGCAAGCTGGTGCCAACAACAACTACTCAGCTCAGACCGTTACAATCACCTATGATGACGGTAACCCTGCTACGCCGACTACAACAGAGAACGTAACCACTGTCGCTAACGAAAGTGCGCGAGCTGTCGCTGATCGTTTCAGTGCGGTTGATGGTGTAAATGCAACGGCAAGAACAACTGTGACGGTACCAGTGGCGAGCTGGGCTAACACTTCTGATTCAATGACGATTACTGTCAATGGAGTGACGTTTCAGCCATCTTCAGCTGCAACCCAAACCAATGCCGAGCAATTGGCGGACATTGGTCAGCAAATTAACTCGTCTGCATTAGTCGGTACTACTGCTGTTATCAATGGCGCAGGTGACCTAGAAATTATTCAAGATCAGGGTGAAGATTTGCGCTTCGGTGTTGCGGGTGCAGCAGGTGACGCATACAACATTGAAGGCTCTTCTCCTGGTGCACTTGCTTTAGCAGTTGGCGGTACTGTCGCGGCAACGGTTGGTGGTGTTGTCGACTTTACCTTGGATGACAACTTCTCCTTTAGTTCTGGTACCGGCACACTCGTTGGTTCAACCGTTGGTCAGCCATTTGTCAATAATGGCTTTGATCCAACAGATGCAGGTACTTATAACCATGCAACGTCAACAGAAATCTTCGATAGTCTTGGTAACTCGCATATCTTGAACTTGTATTTTGTGAAGCAGCCTCAGCCATCTAACGTGGCACAAGAGCAGAGCACTTGGCAGATGCATGTTCAAATTGATGGCTTCGATGTGGGTGACCCTTTAATTGGCGATCAGGCGTCTCGCGCAACATTCAACGTTGTCTTCAATGGCGATGGTTCGCTTAATCAGACTTTGACCGATGATGTGTTGATTTCTAACTGGGTGCCTCGTGATGAAAATGGTGATCCAAATGGCGCAGCATTACCGATCAATTTGGTAGACGGCGGAACCTTGCCGGTAGAATTCCCTCCAACCAGTTCAAACTTTGAAATCGATATCGCTACACTGACGCAATTCGGCAGCCCGTTTGCTGTGAATGACTTAGGGCAAAATGGGTATACAACCGGTCGACTGGTTGGTCTAGATGTAGACAGTTCAGGTGTTATTTTGTCGCGTTTCTCAAATGGTGAGACTCAGGTTCTTGGTCAAGTAGCTTTGGCAAACTTCCGAGACAAAGAGGGTTTGGCGCCGGTTGGTGACAGTGTTTGGGTAGAAACATTTGCTTCTGGTGATGCTGTTGTTGGTGCGCCGGGGACTGCATCATTAGGCTTATTAACTTCTTCTGCGACAGAGTCATCGAATGTTGATTTGTCGCAAGAGCTGGTGAACTTGATCGTTGCTCAGCGTAATTATCAGGCTAACTCAAAGACTATCGAGACCGCTGATACGATTCAGCAGACTATTCTGAATATCTAATTTTCTTTTTTGATATTCGCCGCCTTCTGGTTGAAGGCGATAAAAAAGGGAAGCACTTCTGTGTTTTCCTTTTTTGCGTTTAGTCCTTGGCAGATAAATTGCTTTATACCTCTTAATAGTAAATATCTGACGAAAAAAGGACACTCAAGTGGATAAAGCTTTATATATTGCGATGAGTGGCGCAAAGCAAAATATGTATGCGCAACGCGCACATTCCAACAATTTGGCGAATGTGAATACCACGGGGTTTAAAGAAGATTTTGCGCAGGCGCGCGCGATGTCTGTGTATGGTGAGCATTTTCCAAGTCGTGCATATTCAATGACAGAGCGTCCAGCGACGCGCTTTGAGCAAGGTCCGCTGCAGGAAACAGGCAATGCGCTAGATATCGCTTTAAAGGGTGAGGGCTGGATTGCTGTTCAGTCTCCTGATGGCGAGCAAGCCTTTACGCGCGCGGGTGATTTGCAGATTGATGTAAACGGTTTCTTGCGCACAGGTTCGGGTCTAGAAGTTCTGGGTGAGGGTGGGCCAATTGTTGTTCCTCCATCGGCTGGAGTTGAGATTGGAGTGGATGGAGCTATCTCCGTTATCCCGCTAGGTGGTGAGGCTGCAGTTGTACAGATTGATCGTATTCGCTTGGTGAATCCAGATCCTGCCAATATGGAAAAACGTGGTGACGGTTTAATGTACGTCAAAGATGGTATTGAGCCTCCTTTAGATGAAACCATTCACGTTGAATCTGGTTTTCTTGAAGGTTCGAATGTGAATGCCGTATCTGCGTTAACCGAAATTCTTACGCTTTCGCGTCAATACGAGCTGCAAGTCAAATTAATGAGTCAAGCTGATCAAAATAGTGAAGCTTCGGCACGCTTGTTGCAATTTTCCTAAATAAGTCAATTTAACGTTGTGGGCGGCATGATTTTGCTGCCCGATTTCAGGTCAACCCCTCGCTTGGGTTGTTCTAGATAGGAGAGAGTCATGCATCCCGCTTTATATGTCAGTCAAACGGGCCTGAGTGCACAAGATACCAAGTTATCGACCATTTCGAATAACTTGGCCAATGTCGGCACCGTTGGTTACAAACGTGATGACGCAGTTTTTCAAGATCTTCTATATCAAATTAAGAGAGATCCAGGTGCGCTTAGCTCACAGGATTCTCAGCTCCCATCAGGCCTGCAGCTTGGTACGGGTGTTCGTGTTGTTGGAACGGTTAAAGAATTTAGTCAAGGCTCAATGCAGGTAACGGAGCGTCCTCTAGATATGGCGATCTCTGGTCGAGGCATGTTTCAGATTGCCTTACCTGACGGGTCTACCGCATACACGCGCGATGGTAGATTTCAGATTAATTCAGATGGGCAAGTTGTGACCGCTAACGGCCACGCCTTAGAGCCAGCCATTACTATTCCAGAAGGAATGAACGAAATTACGATTGGCGAAGATGGCGTGATTACAGGCACTGTTGCGGGTGACCCAGCTTTGCAGAACCTTGGGCAAATTGATCTTGCAGATTTTATTAACCCGCAAGGTTTAAAAGCCATTGGTAATAACTTGTTCCGCGAAACCGAAGCTAGTGGCAATCCAATTGTTGGCACGCCTGGCTTAGATGGAATTGGCACGGTGAGCCAAGGCATGTTGGAAACCTCAAACGTAGATGTTGTGACTGAGTTGGTGAACATGATTACCACGCAGCGCGCCTACGAAATGAACTCAAAAGTCGTTTCGACTGCAGATCAAATGCTGCAGTTTATCTCGCAGAACGTGTAATGCTGTTGTTGAGTTTTTGTCTATGTTGAACGTAATCAAAGCTGCATTGAAACTTGCTAATACGCTTGCCATTTTGGCGAGCGTTGGTTGTGCTGCGATTACGCGAGAGCACCCTGTTCCGGATGATCCCAGATATGCGCCGATCCCTGCGCAAAGCTTGCGCATGGGTGAACCTGTGACCGGTAGTATTTTTCAATCTCATCGCCAGTTTAGTGTCTATGGCGATCAAGTTGCGATCAATGTCGGTGACATCTTGACCGTGAACCTGCAAGAGTCCACGCGAGCGAGTAAAAGCGCAGACACGACTTATGACAAAAGCGATGAAGTCGACTTTAACGAAGCGAATATTCTCGGCAATACCATCAGCTTTAAGGGTATGAGCTTAGCAACCGATCCATCGTTTGAACGCGAATTTGAGGGCTCAGCTGAATCTGGGCAAAGCAATAGTCTTGCGGGTGCTATTTCAGTCACTGTTGCTGAGGTGTTTCCTAACGGATTACTTCGCGTGCAAGGTGAGAAATGGTTGAGTTTGAATCAAGGGGATGAGTACATCCGTTTAACTGGTCTGATTCGACCTCAAGATATCGGTATTGATAACACGGTTCCGTCTTCAAAAATTGCGAATGCCCGAATCGCATATGGTGGCACGGGTGAGTTTGATCAAGTGAATCGACAAGGTTGGTTGACGCGATTCTTTAACAGCGAATGGTGGCCTCTGTAGTAGGGAGCGTTAATGATGCTGAGACAATTATCTTTTCTAATAAATTTATTATGTATCGTGCTAGTAAGTGTGTGGTTACTATCGCCTGCGCACGCAGATAGATTGAAAGATATGGCAAGTATTGAAGGTGTCCGAAGCAACCAATTGATCGGTTATGGTCTCGTTGTTGGTTTAGATGGCACGGGTGATAAAACCCCATTTACGAGCCAAACATTCCGTAATTTGATGAATCAATTTGGTATCACGATTCCACCTGGTGTTGATCCAAAAGCGAAGAATATTGCAGCGGTTGCTGTGCATGCGGATTTGCCCGCGTTCGCCAAACCTGGCCAACGCATTGATGTCACGGTATCAAGCCTCGGTGATTCGAAGAGCCTACGTGGCGGGTCTTTGCTAATGACACCGCTTAAAGGTGCCGATGGTCGAATTTATGCCATGTCGCAGGGCAGTTTGGTCGTTGGTGGTTTTGGTGCAGATGGTAGCGATGGTTCATCGATTACGGTGAATGTTCCAAGTGTGGGGCGTATACCAAATGGTGCGACGGTAGAGCGCGGTATTGCGAGTCCGTTTAGCCAAGGCGATACGATCACATTTAATTTGCATCAGCCTGACTTTACAACGGCCATGAACGTCTCGCAGCAAATCAACGATATGCTTGGTCCGGACACAGCCTATGCGCAAGACGGCACATCAATTCGTGTGCGTGCTCCGAGGGACTCAGCGCAGCGCGTGTCGTATCTCGCAATGCTAGAAAATCTGAATGTTGAGCCAGGTGAGGCTGCCGCAAAAGTCATTATTAATTCGCGAACTGGAACCATCGTTGTTGGGCAAAATGTAAAAGTACTTCCTGCCGCTGTAACCCATGGCAGTTTGACGGTGACGATCAACGAGCAAGCTGAAGTCAGCCAACCTAATCCATTTTCGGACGGCCAAACAGTCGTTGTGCCGCGTTCAGATGTCAGTGCTGAACAAGAAAAAGGCCGCATGTTTGAGTTTGGTCCTGCGACCACGCTTAGTGAGATTGTACAAGCTGTTAACCGTGTAGGAGCAGCACCTGGCGATATCATGGCGGTGCTAGAAGCGCTCAAACAAGCTGGCGCACTGAAAGCGGATTTGGTGGTGATCTAATGATCCAAACGCCAGACGTCTCCAACTACAACGATTTATCTGCGCTGCAGGGGCTAAAGTCTGCCTCAACTAAAGATACACGAGAGGGTATCAAAGCAGTTGCCGAGCAGTTTGAGTCCTTGTTTATTTCAATGATGCTCAAATCAATGCGAGAGGCGAATAAGGGCTTTTCAGAAGGCAATATTCTTTCTAGTAATGAGAGCGAATTCTATCAAGAAATGTTCGACTCCCAGATTTCTGTGTCATTGGCGGGGAAAAACGGCGGCGGTATTGGCCTCGCTGAAGTTATCGAGCGCCAGATATTAGAAAGTAAGGGCTTAGTACCGAGCGACCTCAGTATCGCGAACAAGAAGATGTCCTTGAGCGATTATGAGCGTAAAGGCTTCCCTCGATTAGAGCCTGCGAAGCTCGTTGAAGCAATGCAACAAGTTGATCAATTGAGTGCTAAGCAAGCGAATGATGCGAGCAATGAAGAGAATGCTTCATTGTTAACGTCAGGAACTAGCGAGCTTAAAAAGACTGTATTTAATAGTCCAAATGATTTTATTGCATCGCTTGCTCCGATTGCTCAAAAAATCGAAGCCCAAACTGGCATCTCAGCCAAACTCATGTTGGCTCAGTCAGCGCTTGAAACTGGTTGGGGAAACAAACCAATATTGCGTGAAGATGGAGCTCCAAGTTTCAACCTATTTGGCATTAAGGCCAATAATGGTTGGCAAGGTGACAGTACCAATATTCTTACCACTGAGTTTCATCAGGGAGTCGCCTTAAAGCAGCGTGATAGCTTTAGAACCTATCAATCTTATGAAGAAAGCTTTGCTGATTATGCCAAGTTCTTAGAAGGCAATCCGCGTTATGAAGAAGCGCTTTCTATGAAAGAACAGCCGATCGCCTTTGCGCAAGCATTGCAGCAATCTGGTTATGCGACTGATCCAGAGTACGCGAACAAAATTGGAAATATTGTTCAGAATCGTTTGTCAGACATGGATGCCATCTTTCAATCAGTAAAGGGTGGTAACTAGACGTGGCTGATTTAATTAACATAGGTATTAGTGGCTTAAAAACGCATCAGGTTGGCCTGTCTGTCACAGGTAATAACGTTGCGAACATTAATACGCCTGGATATAGCCGCCAAGAAGCGATCTTTGTTGATAAACCAGGGGAGCTAACGGCTGCAGGTTATGTTGGGCAGGGCGCAAGTGTTGATGCGATTCGTCGTATTACATCGGACTTTGTTTTGGCGCAGCAGCGTTTTGATACCAGTATTTATAACGAACGTGAGGCGATTCTTGATCAAGCTTCTGTTATCGATAATCTTTTAGCGAGCGAGGCAACAGGCTTAACGCCATCGCTGAGCCGTTTCTTTGAATCTTTGCAAGGCGCGGCTGAAGACCCAACTTCTGTACCTCAGCGTCAATTATTGCTCACGCAAGCTGAAGGCTTAGTGTCGCGCTTTCAAACATTGGCGGCGCGCCTTGAAGGCGTAGTTGCGAATATCAATCAGAATCTTGAAGCGGATGTTTCGTCGATCAATGCGCTGGCGCAGGGGCTTGCTGAAACGAATGCAGCTATCGCACTCGCTAGTAGTTCTACAGGTGAAGGTCAAAAGCCGAATCAATTGCTTGATGAACGCGACGAGCTATTGCGTGAACTATCTGAATACGTTCAACTTTCTGTTGTTGAAAACCCGAACAACGGAACAGTAAATGTGTATCTCGGAAAAGGCGACCCGCTCGTATTAGGCAATTCTGCGTCTCAGCTACAGACCATTCGTAATCCTGCTGATGGACGCTTATTAGATCTCGCCATCGTCAAAGATGGGCTACAGCAAAACATCACCGATAATGTTACTGGTGGCTCCGTCGGTGGCTTATTAGCGTTTCGCGATGGAGAGCTGACCACATCCATTAATGCCATTGGTCGTATTGCCATGACATTAGCGGATTCGATGAACGATCAGCATGCCGTGGGCATGGATCTAGAGAACAATTTAGGCGGTTTGTTTTTCGCCGATATTAATGACCCAGCCGTTGCAGCGGAGCGTGTTCTTGCAAACTCATTAAACACACCACCTTACGATCAATCGGTATCGATTTTTATTCAAGATACATCCCAGCTCACCACGGATAATTATGAGTTGAGATTTGAAGGGCCGACCGATGCCGACTTTATTGTGGTGAATCAATCCACAGACGAAACCGTTTATAAATCGACCCTGTCGAATGTTTTCCCTAGTCGCGTTTCGATCGATGGTTTTCAGTTATCGTTTAATGGTGGCACCTTCAAAGAAGGGGATCGCTTTACGCTTTATCCCACGCAAGCTGGCGCTATCAATTTTGAGCAAGTGATTGATCGAGTCGATGAGATCGCTTTAGCATCGCCCATTCGTTCGCGCAGTAGCTTAGGTAATATTGGTAACGCTCAAATTACGCTAGGTGAAATGCTCGATGTTAATAACCCTCTGACCAATCAACCTTTGTCAGAATTTGCAGTGCCAGGTGAGCTGAGCCCTCCTTTGTTGATTCGCTTCGTCACAGACAATTATTACGAAGTGCTTGATAACAGCAATCCGGCTAGTCCTGAGCCTTTGTCGCCACCGATCAATAACCAGTTTTATGCGCAAGGCTTAAGCAACATGTTGTTTACGTCCGACCCAGGTGAAACCTTAGTGTCGGCAACAGGGCCAGATACCTTGACGCTACCAGCAGCTGGCGCGGGACCTTTTGTAAACGGTTATGGCGCGCAAACCTTACAAGTTCAGTCGCGAGACACCAATACCGGAATCGTGACATCGCAAACAGTGAATATTGCGGCTAACAGCTCCGCCAGACAAATCGCACAAGACCTCACTGCCGTCGAGGGCATTAAAGCAAATGCCTACACGCAAGTGCGACTCACTAATTTTGTAGATGATGGTGACCCGAACCCTTTAGGTTTAATCATTAATGGTGAGACGATTACCGTTACGCCTCCTGCTACCTATACGCCAGTAGAAATAGCGCGTGCCATTAACGATAACCCTAACCTTGACGTTATTGCTGTCAGTGATGGAACCCAAATAGACCTGCGTTCTGTGACGGGCGAAGACATTGTTATTGAGGTGACGGGTCTTGGTGATAGTGTCGATGTAAGTCGTATTGATCCGTATGCTGCTGGTTCGCCAGTTGTCGCCACGCAAACCGTCAACTCTGCACAAGGTATAGCGGTGGCTGGTGCTGTTGATATGTCGATGGCGCAAGGTATTTCATTTACGAGCAATACGGCGACAGTGTTTGATTTAGCGCCGCCAGCATTATCAGCTTATCGTGGTTTTACGTTTGAAATTCAAGGCGAAAGTGTAAAAGGGGATGAGTTCACCATTGAATACAATACCGATGGTGTATCTGATAACAGAAATGCCTTAGCGATGGCGGGGCTCGAGTTTGAAGGCTTAGTTGAGGGTTCGGTCTCGTATGGTGAGTCTTATGCGCAAGTGGTCGAGAAAGTCGGCACTGTAACCAATAGAGCGCGTCTTGAGAGTGAGTCTGCCAAGGCTTTGCTAGATCAAACATCCGGTCTAAGAGACTCGATCGCAGCGGTGAACTTAGATGAAGAAGCAGGCAAATTAGTGCAGTTTCAGGCTGCATATAACGCCTCTGCACAGGTGGTCTCGGTGGCACGAGATTTATTCGATACCCTGCTAGGCGCATTTAGATAGAGATAGGAACGAGCACATATGAGAATCTCTACAGTACAGATCTATGACAGAGCGATGTCGTCTATTCAAGATGTCACCGCGCAACAACAGAAAACGCAGCAGCAGCTCGCGTCGGGCAAGCGCGTACTGACGCCAGCCGATGATCCTGTTGCTTCCACGCGTATTCTAGAGCTGAAACAGGAGCTGTCGGTTAATCAGCAGTTTCAACGAAATGTTGAATTGGCTGAAGGGCGTTTATCACTGCAAGATGATCGCTTAGGTGGCATCAACGAAGTGATTGAGCGTTTGAGAACGCTTGCGGTTTCAGCGGGTAATGGTGCGCTTACAAAAGACGATCTAGGTTCGATCGCCGCAGAAGTAGAGTCACGTCTAGACCAGTTAGCAGGGCTACTCAATGCACGCGATGCAAGTGGCGAGTATGTATTCAGCGGATTTCAAGGCGGAACACAGCCCTTTCAACAAGACGATTCTGGTTCGTATCGCTACCATGGTGATGAAGGGGTTCGTTACGTTCAAATCGACGCTTCAGTCACTATTCAATCAACTATCAATGGGCAGGCTATTTTCGAAGATATGCCCACCTATACGAACTCATTCTTCACGCGAGCCAGCGAGGGAAACCAAGCAGAGCCGCCGGCAACAATTACGGTCGGTCAAGTGGTCGATCAAGCTGACTATGATGCGTTTTATCCTGAAGATTTGGTGATTGAATTTACATCGCCAAACACGTTTGATCTCCGTGAGAAATCGACAGGGGTAACACTTCAGTCGAATGTCGCGTATGCACCAAATGGCACGATCAACGCTCAGGGTACTCAGTTCGAAATTCGGGGAGCGCCAGCCACGGGCGACACATTTACAGTTGAATCTACCGAGAAGCAAGGTTTGCTTACAACGGTAGAGAAGTTCGTCTACGGCTTACGTAACTTCGCGCCGACGACAGATGGGCGCGAAGCGTTTGAATCTTTACTAGAAGGGACGATTGCCAACTTTGATTTTGCGGCAACATCGGTACTTGAGGCGCGAGGACAATTGGGTGCGCGTCTCAATACGCTCGACACAGGGCTAGAGCAGTTAAAAGATGCGGAGATTCTTACCCAAGAAGTACTAGGTAACTTGGAATCCATTGATTACGCAGAAACAGTAAGTTTGCTGTCATTACAGCAATTTAGCTTGGATGCCGCGTATTCATCTTTTAATCGTATTACCTCGCTGTCTTTGTTTGATCGGATCAGATAAGGTACACGTACTGAAGGTGCATTGGATCTAAAAACATAATCAGGAAGACAGTGAATGAGTGCGATTTACGATATTGAAGTCACCACAATCAAAGGTGAAACCAAGTCTCTATCAGACTACAAGGGCAAGACATTACTCGTAGTAAATACAGCCAGTAAGTGTGGTTTTACACCGCAGTTCAAAGGTTTGGAATCGTTGTACGAAACCTACAAAGAACAGGGTCTAGAAATCTTGGGCTTTCCTTGCAATCAGTTCTTAAGCCAAGACCCAGGTAGCGACAGTCAAATTAGCGAGTTTTGCGAGCTAAATTATGGTGTCACATTCCCGATGTTCAGTAAGGTCGACGTGAATGGCCCTGACACACACCCTTTATTCTCGTTGTTAAAAACAAATGCTAAAGGGATGCTCGGTTCTGAGAAAATTAAATGGAACTTCACCAAGTTTTTGGTCAATGCTGAGGGAGAGATCTTGAAGCGCTACGCACCTAAGACTGAGCCGAAAGCCATCGAGCAAGATATTAAAGATTTGCTGGCCTAGTGCCTCAGGTATTCAAGTAGTGCCATATAAAGAGCGCGTTAATTAGCGCGCTCTTTCGTTAATCATCGTAGTAACTATTCTTTTTCTTCCAGTCTTCTTCTGAGCTCAAAAATTCGTCCCATTCACCGTTTTGTTCAAGCTCAGCTTGTGCTTTTGCATTGATCTCTTCAGTACGTTGATCTGCTTTCTTATTCAGCTCTGCCATTTTTTGTTTGTATGCCTGAATATTTTGCATCGCAGAAGGGTGCGTTGATACGTCACTTAACACCTCAATGGCACTATGGTAGTTGTGGATAGCAACACGCGGTTTACCTGCAAGCTCGGCTTGCTTTGCTTTCTCTGCAAATA
Source organism: Oleiphilus sp. HI0066 (assembly GCF_001635725.1). Lineage (NCBI taxonomy): Bacteria > Pseudomonadati > Pseudomonadota > Gammaproteobacteria > Oceanospirillales > Oleiphilaceae > Oleiphilus > Oleiphilus sp. HI0066. The sequence continues at coordinate 19,406 of NZ_LWFH01001356.1, read as the reverse complement.
AATCTGCCTTGGATTGTCGCGCTAGAAAACCTACATGAGCCATCTGTTGCTGGGCTAAATCAGGTGAAAGCTGCGATTTTTTACGCCAAAAATGCAGCAACTTATATAAGTTTTGCAGCATGATGCGTACCTCGCGGGCTTTCTCAGTTGAGTCAACCTTAACGGGTGGAAGCTTTTTCGGGTTTTCTTGGAGTTCCTTTATAGCTCGCTCGTCTTCTTGGATGTAACCGGCATGTTTAGACGAGGGTTTGAATTTAGTGAGTTCTTTGATGGTTTCGATGGATTGCTCGTGCAGAATTTTTCTCAAAGTAGGGTTGAGGTACTGCGGTGGCATGTTAGATAGAATGTTTTGAATGTTGGTGTGTCGGTCTTGTAGTTTGATGATCAGACGTAATCGCTCAATACGCGCCTTCTCTCTTGCCTGAACGAATACGATCAATGCAATACCTGCGCAAATAAGGCTTCCAATGGCGATGGTAATCGTCACTGCCGACATAAACTAATCTCTAAGCTTGTTGTGATAAATTGTTGTTTTATTTGAGTGTAGCTCAAAATTTGATCACTGCTGCAAAAAGCCTGACTGCTCAGGCGTCTAGCATGACAACGACTATTAACATGGTGAATAGCTTTGCACGTTGTCAGTGGTTGGGATTTGAACGATTTTCATGTACTATCTTCGCCCCTTTTTTAGACGTTTCTCGACTTTTTATCAAGGTATTGAGAGCGGTTTTCTAAGTAATTAAAGCGTTGAGGCGAATACAAATATGACAGAACGCGTTCAAGCTGCGGGCCTTCAGGTCGCAAAAGAGCTATACGATTTCGTAAACGAAAAAGCAATTCCAGGCACAGGTGTTGATCAAGAAGCATTTTGGTCAAGCTTCAGTGCTATCGCGAACGAACTAGCACCACGTAACCGTGAGTTGCTTGCAAAGCGTGATGATATCCAAGCTAAGATTGATGCTTTCCACACCGAGCGTAAAGGTCAAGACTTCGATTTCGCAGAATACAAAGCATTCCTACAAGAGATTGGTTACCTTGTAGAAGAAGGTGCTGACTTCGATGCAACTACTCAAAACGTAGAGCCAGAAATTGCTGAAATGGCTGGTCCTCAGTTGGTTGTACCTGTAATGAATGCACGTTTCGCATTGAACGCTTCTAACGCTCGTTGGGGTTCACTATATGATGCGCTTTACGGCTCTACTGTTATCTCTGAAGAAGGTGGTGCAGAGAAAGCAAAAGGCGGTTACAACAAAGTACGTGGCGACAAAGTTATCGCATACGCACGTGGTGTTCTTGATACAGCGGCACCATTGGCTTCTGGGTCACACGTTGGTAGCACTAAGTACGCAATTGAAGGCGGCAAGCTTGTTGTGTCTTTGGCTGACGGTTCAACAACTGGCCTAGCACAAGAAGAGAAGTTCGTTGGTTACACAGGTGATGTTGCGGCGCCGACTTCTATCCTTATTAAGAACAACGGTCTTCACATTGAAATCTTGATCGATGCAGACAGTCCAATTGGTTCAACTGACGCTGCTGGCGTTAAAGACCTAACTATGGAAGCTGCACTAACTACCATCATGGACTGCGAAGACTCAGTAGCAGCTGTTGATGCAGAAGACAAAGTTACTACATACGGCAACTGGTTAGGCCTTATGAAAGGTGACCTTGCTGAAGAAGTTTCTAAAGGCGGCAAAACCTTCACGCGTGTTATGAACAAAGACCGTGAATTCACGGGCACTGATGGCAATACGTTCTCATTGAAAGGTCGCTCAATGCTATTCGTTCGTAACGTTGGTCACTTGATGACTAACCCAGCGATTCTTCTTGAAGACGGCAACGAAATTCCAGAAGGCATCATGGACGGCGTGATCACAACCTTGATCGCTATTCACGATTTGAAAGGCAACAGCCCATTCCAGAATTCAACAACTGGTTCTGTAAACATCGTTAAGCCTAAGATGCACGGTCCAGAAGAAGTTGCATTCGCAAACGAATTGTTTGGCCGTGTTGAAGATGCACTTGGTCTACCACGCTTCACAATGAAGATGGGTATCATGGACGAAGAGCGTCGTACCACTGTTAACTTGAAAGAGTGTATCCGCTCTGCGAAAGACCGTGTTGTATTCATCAACACTGGCTTCCTAGATCGTACTGGTGACGAGATCCACACTTCAATGCTTGCTGGTGCATTCGTACCAAAAACAACTATGAAGCAACAAACATGGATTGGTGCATACGAAGACTGGAACGTAGATACAGGTCTTGAAACATCACTACAAGGTCGTGCGCAAATCGGTAAAGGCATGTGGCCTATCCCTGATGAGCTTGGCATGATGATGGAACAAAAAGTAGGTCACCCTAAAGCGGGTGCAAACACTGCTTGGGTTCCTTCACCAACAGCTGCAGCCCTTCACGCAATTCACTACCATCAAGTAGATGTATTTGCGGTACAAAACGAGCTTAAGTCTCGTGAGCACGCAAACGTAGATGACATTCTTACTATCCCGCTTATGACGGCTGAGCAAAGAGCTGCGCTTACTGAAGGTGAAATCCAGAAAGAACTCGACAACAACTGTCAGGGTATTTTGGGTTACGTTGTACGTTGGGTTGATCAAGGTGTTGGTTGTTCTAAAGTTCCAGATATCAACAACGTTGGTTTGATGGAAGACCGTGCAACATTGCGTATTTCTGCGCAGCACGTTGCGAACTGGTTAGAGCACGGCGTATGTTCAAAAGAGCAAGTTGAAGAAAGCTTGAAGCGCATGGCTGCAACCGTTGATGAGCAAAACGCAGGCGATGCCGCTTACATCAACATGGCACCAAGCTTCGATACGATTGCTTTCCAAGCAGCATCTGATTTGATCTTCAAAGGTAAAGAGCAACCAAGTGGTTACACAGAGCCACTTCTTCACGCTTACCGCTTGAAGTTTAAAGCTGCTAACTAATCTATTTGTGTCATGCCGGACTTGATCCGGTAATCACATCGTAGATGAGTTTCGAAAATCGCATTAGGTGAACGCTTAATGCGGTTTTTTTGCGTTTGAGCTATAGCAGGAAGCATAGGTGTGGAGTCACTCTAAGTGACTACATGTCGTCATTCACGTGTAGGCGGTACAAAAGCGCTTTAGCTCGTTAAACGACCAACGGTCGGCTCGAAGGGTAAGCGAGCCATATCATCTATTGTTTTGATCATATTTGTACTATCGGTATCGTTACCACTGAGAGTTAAGTCTGTCTTGTTACGGCTTCCTTCTGATATTGTTTTATAAAACAATTAACTAAACTTTTTCTCCTGGGTTTATACGGATCTGTGTAAACCCAAGTATTCTTTCTGCGAAAAGAGAATCTTAGTTTCTAGTGATAGGGTGCTATTTAAGTGATTGAATCAATTAAACAAAAATGGAATTTTGATCATCGTGAAGACGCGTTGCCGTCTGCGGTTTATAGAGAATTCCATATAATAAGCTGTTAAGTGTCACTATGACTGAGAGAGAATTCAATCGACTGCTGTATGAAAATGACATAGATCGCAGCATCCATAGCTTGGGAAAGCCTCCAAGTGACTAGCTGAACAGCTTTTCTGCGGCTTCGTCGCTCCAAAACTGCCCCTGTTTGAGGCATTATGTGATGGTAATTTATAAACGAAGAATTTATGAACAATATTAGAACACTTCTTTTTGCACTTTTGTTGATTTCGCCATTTGCAAATTCTGCTGCAAAATTCACTGATGCAAAGATCGATTTTGTTTTCGCTGGATATTCTGATGGGAGCATTGCCTTCATACCTATCGGTGGAACAGTTAACCCTGCAAGATGCGATCAGACTCAGTCTTACGCGATGCTTCCTTCTTCTGACACCAGAGGGGCGCTTAGTATTCTGCTAGCTGCTAAAAAGGCAAATAAAAAAGTATACTTTTCTGTTCGAGATGATGTTTGTCATGCTTTTCCACAAACTGACAATCCTGGTTCATTTCCTGTGATTCAACGTATAGGAATTCGTGACTAATCACATAAAAAACCATCCAAGCGACTCCACAACGTCGCCCTTTTTTTGCAAAAAGAACTGCAGAAATTGGCCTCATTGTTCCGCGGCGGAAGGCGGCGTTATGTATCAAAATGGAGAGCGAAGATGAAGAAAGGAACATCGATCTTCTTCTGTCGAAAAATGGGGGCAGGAAAGTCCACTAAAGCTCGCGAAATTGCGCATAAAAGCAATGCAGTATTGCTTTCAGAAGATGAATGGCTCGCGTCACTTTGCCCAAATAAGATTTCGTCACTGAATGACTATATCGAATATTCAAATCTACTTAAGTCGCAGCTTAAAAAGCTTGTTCAAATTATTTTGTCTACAGGAATTAATGTAGTAATGGACTTTCCAGCAAATACTCTGTCACAAAGAGTCAGGTTTCGGAGTATTTTCGCCGTGATTGATGCTCCACATAATTTGATATACGTAGACCTGTCAAATGCGGAGTGCTTAAAGTAGATTGAAAAACCGCGCAAAGAACAGCTAGAAAGATCGGCAACAGATACACCGGAAATTTTTGAACAGGTTACAAAGTACTTTATGGCTTCTACCCCCGAGGAATGTTTCGATACAATCGCAGTGGCGAAAAATGGATAACAAAGCACTGCTATGCAAAATTTACTCGCTGGTGCTCCTAAATTTGCCGCAAATGCAGGCGTTAAGAGTATTTCGCATGGGTCGAATCGTCGCTCTTACAATTTACACGTTTTGTTCTGCTGCTAATGCGGAGATGCTGTGTTCAGCGGATAAGGAGCATGACTTAGTTATTGGTGAAAATCGGTACACCATGAAAGAGGCACTCAGTGCACTGGAAAGCCTTCAAAAGGAAATTCCGGACCTCATTTCCAAAGCTCATGATTCCCAGATTAATGTGGTTGAAGAAGCCCTGGAGATTGAAAGTAAAATCGATATTGTGCGACTTAGAATGTCTTCAGTATTACTGCAAGAACAGTTCTACCTTGGCTATCCGAATAAACTCGCAATAGTAGAAGGCGCGCTTTTAAAGCAGAATGTATTAGCTTTGAAGGCTAGTGGTAGTAAAGACGAATATGAGTCTGCACTTGAGCAGTTCTGTGATTATGTCCGGAGAGCGTCATATGTTGATTAACAATCCCCTTAACCAGTCAAAGCTGCGGACCGCGGCCTCAGTTTGAGGCGTTAGACTCTAAAGCTGGGAAATATGAATAATGAGTATTTTTGATGTCATGTTAGCTTTATGTACATTACTATGCTCGCTGGTTGCGGGGCTCCTATTCGCTTACGCAATCGTCATAATGCCCGGAATAAAAAACTTAGAAGACAAACAGTTTATTAAGGCTTTTCAAGTCACAGATCGAGTGATTCAAGATAATCATCCCGTATTTTTATTCGTTTGGGTCGGATCAGCTATTTCACTTATTTTTTGTGCTTTTACTGGTTTTTCAAAACTTCAAGGCTTGGACTTTTTCTTGCTTTTATCAGTTACGGCCGCTTACTTAGCTGGCGTACAGATATCAACAATTGCCATTCACTTGTCACTTAACAACAAGCTACAAGCGTGCGATGTTGAAACTATTAGCGTTGAGGAGTTACACAAGGCCCGCATCGGGTTTGAGCCTCGTTGGAATCAATCAACCCAAATCCGAACTATTATTGCTTGCGTTGTAATTTTTCTATTAATAGTTCTGGCTTTGAGGCAATAGTCACATGACGAATAAAGGCCTTATAAATTGCTCAAGCTTTTGCTTAGCTGCGCATTACTCACTATGAGATTAATCTTCACTCTAATAATCATGAGCGTAGTAACGAGTGCTCATGCTTTTAAGCCATCTTATTGTGACGATGCTCTGAGTCATTTTGCTATCAAATTGCAAGCAGGCGATAAGCTTGGTAACCCATCCTCGGCTTTGCCAAATGACGACTACAAATATGGTCATTTGCCAAATATTTGCATCTTATTCGGTATGAAAGAGGCGAGAGCTACAAACTGGTTGGCGCACAAGAGCAAAAATGCTTCTCGTGTCATATTGGAAGAGCGCGTTATTGAAACGCTGCAATCCAATTATTATGGTCCCTTTGATTTAGTGGATATCAGACAATAAAAGAATTGATTTTTATAGAATGGTTCTAATTCCCCTCAAGAAAAGTAGTCTTAAAGGAAAATAAATGGCTTATCTGTATTTGCTCATCGCAATTGTTTCGGAAGTAATTGGTACGAGTGCTTTGAAAGCATCGGAAGGGTTTGCCAAGCTTGGGCCGAGCGTTCTTGTGGTGCTTGGATTTTCTGTGGCGTTTTATTGCTTGTCGTTAGTGCTGAGATCTATTCCGATGGGGGTGGCTTATGCAATCTGGTCGGGTTTAGGGATTGTTTTGATCTCTATCGTTGGCTTTATTATTTTTGATCAAAAGATCGATGTTGCGGCGATAGTGGGTATTGTTCTCATCATTAGCGGCATTGTTGTAATGAATGTATTTTCGAGTACTGTGGGGCATTGAGAAATAAAACATAAAACGGGGATCATCTAGATTCTCAAGATAGCGTGCATATATTGATTAAAAAACGGCGCGTTATTGGTAAACATGAAATTGGAATTATGGAGTGCACAGAGACTGTGAGTACTGAACAAGATAAATATACAAGCGGGATTACGGTAAGGCGTGAAGTAATGGGTGACGCTTTTGTCGATAAAGCTTTAGATGCCGCGACTGATTTTACGCAACCATTGCAAGATTTGGTGACAAGAAATGCATGGGGCGAAACCTGGGTGCGAAAGGGTATCGATAGAAAAACGCGCAGCTTGGTGACTATCGCTACCTTGGCCGCATTGAAGGCTTCAACAGAATTAAAAGGACATGTGCGCGGTGCGTTGCGCAACGGCTGTACGATCGAGGAAATCCAAGAAGTATTGCTTCACTCTACGGTGTACTGTGGCATGCCGTCTGGTGTTGAGGCATTCCGATCAGCGAAAGAAGCGATCGAGGCGTGGCAAGCGGAGTCGGAGAACAGCTAACTCTGCGGTCTGATGATTTGATCTCATAAAAGCAAGCGGAGCCAATTTGCGGACAGCTTGCTCTTAACTATTTACTTAAGCAGTATTACCACCACCATTGGCGTTTAACGAAAGGCTTGTTTGGATCTTTGCGATTGCGAATATCCATGATGCGCCAGTTTTTGCTGATGAGTTGTGCGATTTGATAAATCGTTTCACGTGCTAATAAGTTCCTTGTTGAACCATTCCAGCTCTTTTGGTTCGTGAACTTGATTGCAGCGGTTGCATCAGGTGAGCGAGCTTTAAGCTTTTCTGCCATTGCCAAGGCTTCGGCCATTGGATCTTCTACGACGCGGGTTACTAGACCGTATTCGAGTGCTTTGTCGGCTTTTACTGGATCGCCAGTCATAATCAATTCGTTCGCGATGTCTTGAGAGATCGTGCTGCGAATCGTTTGCAGGCCAGCCATGTCTGGAACCATGCCCCATTTCGCTTCCATGATGGCAAGCTCTGTGTCTGGGCGTGCGTATCGCATATCGGCGCCGAGAGCCAAAGTCATTGCCATGCCATAACTAATACCTTGCATGACGCAGATCACTGGTACAGGAAGACGATGCCAGCCAATGCAAAACTGCTGAGCCATGTTGGTGCCCCAAGGATTTAGCTTCCAGCCGATCTTTGCGAACTGAATTGGCTTACCCATGATGCTCTTAATGTCGATGCCAGAACTAAAGTGCTCGCCCTTGCCTGAGATAATAACAACGCGAATGTCGCGATCTTTTTTAATGACCTTTTGCACATTGACGATGTCGCACATCAAGTCAAAGTTAAACGCATTGAATTTTTCGGGTCTGTTCAAAATAACGTGCGCGATGCCGTCTTCGACCTTGTAAATAATATGGTTGAACTTCATGGCGTTTTACTGTGTGTTTATTGTTTTATGGATGAAGAAGAGTAAAGCATGAGAGTGTTGGCTCTCATGCTTTGAGGTTGAGCTTATAGCGCTGCAGCTAGTTCTGCACCTTGTTTGATCGCGCGCTTAGCATCGAGTTCGCCAGCGAATTCTGCGCCACCAATCAAGTGATAGTTCGCGGTAGCTGAATCCTCAGTGTATAGCTCTTTGCGTGATTCTTGGCCTGCGCAAATGACCACATTATCGACATCTAGAAGGCGTTGCTCGCCATCGACTGTGATGTGTAGGCCCGCGTCGTCGATCTTGTCGTAGCTGACGCCGCCAATCATCTCAACGTCTTTCATTTTCAACACAGCACGGTGAACCCAACCAGATGTTTTGTTCAAGCCTGCGCCCAACTGACTCTTTTTCCGTTGAAGTAGGTAAACGTCGCGCTCAGATGCGTGTGGTTTCTTCTCAACGAGTTGACCTGGGTTGTCGCTGTTCACGTCGATACCCCATTCTTCGCTCCATTCTGCGATGCTTTGTGGGCGTGGTGTGCTATCTGCTTTGGCGCCTGGGTGCACAAGAAATTCTGCAACATCAAAACCGATACCGCCGGCGCCAATAACCGCTACTTTTTTACCTACTTCTGTGCCGGTTAAGACATCAAGGTAAGACAATACTTTCTTGTGTTCGATACCTTCAATCGGTGGCTTGCGAGGGTTGATGCCGGTGGCAACAATCACTTCATCAAAACCGCCTTTCTCGAGCATCTCAGCATCAACCTTGGTGTTGAGCTGTAGATTTACCCCTGATACTTCTACACGACGACCGTAGTATTTGATCATCTCGTAAAATTCTTCTTTACCTGGAATTTGCTTCGCGTAGTTAAACTGACCGCCAATCTCGCTTGCCATATCAAATAGCGTTACGTCATGGCCGCGCTCCGCAGCAACGGTAGAGGCTGATAAGCCTGCAGGGCCAGCTCCAATCACGGCAACTTTCTTTTTGTTAGTCACGGGAATGTAGACCAATTCTGTTTCGTGACATGCTTGTGGGTTTACTAAGCAAGATGCACGTTTCATTTCGAATGTATGGTCAAGACAAGCTTGGTTACAGGCAATACAAATGTTGATTTCGTCTGCACGATTTTCAGCCGCTTTGTTCACAAAGTGCGGATCGGCCAAGAATGGGCGTGCCATTGATACAAGATCTGCATCACCTGAAGAGATGATGTCTTCTGCAACACCTGGTGTATTGATACGGTTTGATGCACACACTGGAATCGATAGCTCTTTTTTAACACGAGCTGTCGCTTCACGGAAGGCAGCACGCGGCACAGAAGTAACGATGGTTGGAACACGTGCTTCGTGCCAGCCAATACCTGTGTTCATAATGGTAACGCCAGCGGCTTCTAGGGCTTTTGCTGTCTCGACGATTTCGTTGGCGGTCATACCACCTTCGACCAGTTCCATCATTGATAGACGGAAGATCACGATAAATTCTTCGCCTACCGCTTTGCGTACTTCTTTTACGATCTCAACTGGGAAGCGCATGCGGTTTTCGATACTGCCGCCCCATTTGTCTTTACGCTTGTTGACGTGAGGCGCCATAAACTGATTGATCAAATAGCCTTCGCTACCCATGATTTCAACGCCGTTGTAGTTCGCAAGTTTTGCGAGTTTTGCTGTTTTAGCGAAATCTTTGATGGTCGAGCGGATTTGTCGATCTGACATTTCGCGCGGCTTGAATGGGTTAATAGGCGCTTTTTTGGCCGACGCTGAGTGAGAGAATGGGTGGTAGCTATAACGTCCAGCGTGAAGGATTTGTAGGGCAATTTTGCCGCCTTCTTTGTGCACGGCGCTCGTGACTTTACGGTGGTTAGGAATATCTAGATAGCTATTGAATAGTCCGGCAGTAGGGTAGAACCAACCACGTTTGTTTGGGTTGTAGCCGCCAGTGATCACCAGTGCTGCGCCACCTTTTGCACGTTCCGCGAAGTATGCTGCAAGCTTGTCCATTTGCCAGAATCGGTCTTCTAGGCCGGTATGCATTGATCCCATAATGACACGATTTTTAAGCGTGGTGAAACCTAGGTCTAATGGTTCCAGCATGTGTGGGTATGGTTGGTTGCTCATAAAGCCTGACCTCTCAGAATATAAATAGCGTAAAACTCAACTTGACGGCGTCAAGATAACATCTATTTTGACAGTGTCAAGATTGATTTGTTATCTTCGCCAACATGAAAAAAAGCACCCGCAGTAATAAAAACGAAAACACCTACCATCATCAGGATTTGCGCAACACCTTGTTGGAAAATGCCGAAGCCTTGATGAGCGAGCGAGGTATTGCGGGTTTGACCTTGCGTGAGTTGGCGGAGCGATCGAATGTGTCGCGCCAAGCGCCATATCACCATTTTTCGTCTAAACATGCATTGCTGTGCGCGGTGGCTGAACGGTCTTTTGATGATTTAAATGCTTTGCTTGATCAGTCGGGTTTGAGTGATGATCCCGCATCGATTCAACAAAGGCTTAAAGACTACGTGATTGCCTATGTGCGTTATGCAGCAGAGAATCCTGAGAAGTATGAATTGATGTTTGGTGCGGTGACATGGCGGAACGAACCTTCACCAGAGTTGACGGAAAAAGGTCATGCAACCTTTCGACGCTATACAAAAATTATTAGTCAGTTAAAAGAGCAGGGAGGGATGCCGTCTTCGTTTGATGCAACGCGTATGTCGCAAACGACATGGGCGACCTTACATGGCTTGTGTCGTTTAAAAACAGATGGCGTGTTTGTGAGCCTTGAGGCGGTGGAAGAGATGTCTTTGTATGCGGCAGAGATGATTTTGTCGGTACTTAAAGGTCCGACAAAATCAGAATAGTGATTTTAGATCGCTAAACGTCTCAGTTCTGAAGACGGTGCAGAATGCAGCCATAAGTTTTCAAATTGATAACTGAGGCGTTGTAATGTCATTGGGCTTTCAACGAAGGCTTGGCCTTTGTATCCATGCTCGCGACGACGTTCAACGGCATGCAGGTCATCACAGAGATATAGCCACTCTTTTGGTGCGATGCGCTTGTCATGTATTTTTCTGATACTCACAAAGCTTGAAAGTCGTTGTGCTAAATCGAGAATTGCGCTGTGCCCTGAGCTCGGGTGGCGATCATTCTCGAGGAGTAAGCGCACTTCGACGTGTCGGCTGTGTAGCACTAGTTCTTGGATGTGCGAGATAACTTCACGATCATTCAAGATAGGGTCGTCAAGGCTCTCACACAGCATGAATACTTTTCGTTGCGCGTTGCAAATCACCATGCGGCAAAGATCACGATAACTTCCCATTGAGTCGAAGCGGATGCTACGCATATCGTTTTCTTTTTGCTTTTCGCTGGTTTTCTTGATTGGTTTTGGGTTGTCGCCAATCAATTTAAAGCGAGGGCCAAGAGAGTCTAAGTTTGGGTGAACAAGCTCCGTGAGGCTTGTTTTATCATGCATGCCTGGAATCGTAATGTTCTCTTCCATGAATCCGGCATCGAGAAATAACTGAAGTTGCTGCTCGGAAACGGCGGTATTCACTTCGTTCACGCCTGCTTTATGAAGCTGTTTCAAACTATGGTTTAAAACTACTTCTCCGAGGCGTGTCTTGATATGTTCTTGGGCAACACTTAGAAAGTCGAGTCTAGCAAATTGAGCTGCAGGACGTGCGCCGCTTGCGGCGATTACATGGCCATTGAATAAGGCAATGCACAATCGCGAACCAGATAAGATGCGAGAACCCTTTAGTTGCTCGACTTCTTTTCTTACTTCTACGGGAAGCTCATTTTCACGTAAATAGTTAATATTGACCGAAGCCATAGACGGCACCGTTATTCCTAGTCGTTATTGTTAGTCACTTTCTAATTGCAAACTGCCTTTGTTTAGCAGAATAGCAATGACTTCTTGAGTTTCTAGCATATTGCAATAAGTTAATAAACTCTGTGCGTCAAATTCATCTTCTACACATAAGTGTTGAACAAATGTTAAATGCGCATTGTTCAGCTTAAACGACTCGCCATCAACGGAGAGATATACGTCCTTGTCGAGCGTGGTGTAGAAGAAACGAGAGCCTTCGTTTTTATATACGACATCTGATTGAGATAGCCCTTCTAATGCGTCTTGCACGTCACTTATGTCGTCGTCTGGAATAAGTATTTGGTTGTTTTTTGGTTTTGATAAGAAGCTGCCAAGCCATTCATTGAACATTTCTTTATCAGAAATACTGTCGAGCAATAATTGCTGCAGTGCAGCTTTGTCGTTATCTGAAATCAAGGCGCTTTCATATTGATGTGCTCGATTAGGATCCGAAAAAAACGGGTTAACCTTTGCTTTTTCGCATAAATAATCGGTAAAGCTACTTAGGGCTTCTAGCGCCTTCGGTGCTCTGAATCCGACAGATAAAGTAATGCAGTCGTTTTCTGCAATGCCGTAATGCGCAAGCTTGGGTGGAACATAAAGAATGTCACCAGGCTTCAATACCCAGTCATCGCTTGTTTCAAATTCTTCTAAGATGCTTAAATTTGTATCTGATCTTGTTGGTGTTGTTGCGTCACACCATTGGCCTAAACGCCAATGGCGTTCACCATAGGCTTGCACCAAAAATACATCATAGAAATCACAGTGTGGGCCGACGCTGCCGCCTTTGGGTGCGTATGAAGCCATGATGTCGTCAAAGCGCCAATCAGGAATAAAGTTAAACAACTTTTTGAGTGCGTTGGCCTCAGGAAGCCAGGCATCTAGCTGTTGGATGAGAAGAGTCCAGTTGAGACCTTCTAACTCGGAAAATCGCTCTTCACTAAAGGGGCCTGTTTCGAGTTTCCAGTGCTGAGTGCCTTCTTGCTCGATAATGATTCGAGACTCAATGTCTTCCTCTAAGCTGAGGCCGGCCATTTCATCAGGCGTAATAGGAGATTCAAATTCAGGGAGGGCTTGACGAATGAGTAGAGGTTTTTTTTGCCAGTATTCGCGCAGAAAGNGCTCGGCGGAAATACCGCCAAGCACGTCTAATGGTTCGTTAGGCGTCAATGGCTTTTGCCTGATCGACAGCGTTACCGATGTAACTGCCCGGAGTAAGATCTAAAAGAATCTGTTTTGCTTCTTCAGGGATCTCTAGTTTGTTAACGAACTCTGTAATCGTCTCTTTGTTGATAGACTGACCACGCGTTAGCTCTTTCAATTTCTCGTAGGCTTGTTCGATGCTGTAACGGCGCATCACGGTTTGGATCGGTTCGGCCATCACTTCCCACGCATTGTCGAGATCTTGCGCGAGTTTGTTTGGATTGATCTCAAGCTTGTTAAGGCCTTTAAGTGTTGATTGGTAAGCAATTAAACCATGCGCTAAGCCTACACCTAGATTACGCAATACCGTTGAGTCGGTTAGGTCGCGTTGCCAGCGAGAGATCGGAAGTTTTTGAGCTAGGTGCGTTAATACCGCGTTCGCTAGGCCAAGGTTACCCTCTGAGTTTTCGAAATCGATAGGATTTACTTTATGCGGCATCGTTGAAGAGCCTACTTCGCCCGCTACCGTTTTTTGCTTGAAGTAACCAAGTGAGATGTAGCTCCAGATGTCACGATCTAAATCAATCAGGATTGTGTTGAAGCGCGCAACAGCATCGAACAATTCAGAGATGTAGTCGTGCGGTTCAATTTGCGTGGTGTAAGGGTTGAACGTAATGCCGAGTGATTCAACAAAGCTTTTCGCGTGAGCTGGCCAATCAGTGTTCGGGTAGGCAGAGTAGTGCGCGTTGTAGTTACCAACGGCACCGTTAATCTTGCCAAGGAATTTTACTTCTTTGATTTGAGTTAGCTGACGATTAAGTCGTGCAACAACATTGGCTAATTCCTTCCCCATTGTAGTCGGCGATGCGGTTTGGCCATGCGTGCGAGATAGCATCGGCTGTTCTGCAAGATCTTGCGCTAGCTCGCTGAGCTTAGTCACAACAGCTTGCATCTCTGGAAGTACACTGCTTTCTAGACCTTGTTTAAGCATCAATGCATGCGACAAATTGTTGATGTCTTCAGAGGTACATGCGAAATGCACAAATTCTAGGCTCTTCGCTAAATTTGGTAGCGAATCAGCAACAGCTTCGAATTTTTCTTTAATAAGGTATTCAACTGCTTTCACGTCGTGGTTTGTGGTGCGCTCAATCGCTTTCACGCGCAAGGCGTCGTCTTCGCTGAATTCATCAACGATAGCGTTTAAGAAATTGTTTTCTTCATCTGAGAAAGCAGGTAATTCAATGATGTCGGAGTGCTGAGCAAGCGCTTGTAGCCAGCGAATTTCAACGGTAACACGTGCGTAAATAAGGCCGTATTCGCTGAATGCTGCGCGTAAGCTGGAAGTTTTGCTTCCGTAGCGACCATCGATGGGTGAGATTGCGGTTAGTGCGCTTAGTTCCATAAGACTACTCTACTTGTCGTACCTGCTTTAGAAAGGCCGCGAGTTTACTACAAACAATTAGGTGACGAAACTTAGAAGTAAGAGGTTTATATCAGGATGGAATTTAGCGACTTGGCTGCCTTGCGGATCTTTCCTTTACCAAACAGAAATTGCCAACGATGACCGCCGAGTTGTCGCCATAATGTTGCGGATCTAATACCTGCAAGAAGTAATGCGCGAATCTTTGCGGCGTTGTGTTCCACTTGCAGATGACGGGCATGGCCAGATACCTGAATACGCATATTAAATGTGCTAATGCTTTCTTGGTAAGTAGAAGCCAAATTCGCGATGACGTTCTCGTGATCAATGCCAAAGTGAGATACTTGATTAGACGCTAGCTCGAGTTTATTTCCTATCAAGGAAAGCATATCGCTTTGTTTGCTTAGCTTTTGTTGCAGATGTAAAAGCGCTAGTGCGTAACGGAGTACTTGTGGGTTTGCATCGACCCCTGATTCTCCTAAGCAGCCTAGTAAAGCTTGTTGCCCTTTTTTAAGAGCATGCAAGTCAGAATAGATATCTTGTGCATCATTGGGGTTCGTGTTGAAAAGCGATTCAATCAACACGTTTTGTGCATCGTGATCACAAGAGCCATTGCGCGCAATGCTATCTACCAATACGCAGCATTCGAATAAGCCAGATAGTGCCAGTGCCTTATTCTGATCGTTAGTTAAGCTCATCGTTAGGCTCGCTACTAGTAGATGCAATGATCCCACCGCCGAGGCAACGATCTTCAATATAGAAAACAACCGATTGGCCTGGGGTAATGGCTCGTTGGGGGGTGTCAAACCGCACGCTAAGATCTCCGTTATCTAGCTTTTCGACATGACAAGACTGGTCTGCTTGTCGATAGCGTACTTTAGCTGTACAAGAGAAAGGCATGTTTGGTTCACCATTAATCCAATCTAGATTTTTGCAGATCAACTGATTTGCAAAGAGCAGTGGATTATTCTTTCCTTGAACAACGACCAGAGTGTTGTCGTCTAGATTTTTTTGCGCGACATACCAAGGTGATTCGTCATAGTTTTTTAAGCCGCCAATACCGAGGCCTTGTCGCTGACCGATAGTGTGATACATCAAACCTTGATGCTTGCCGATGGTGTCTCCTGTATCGGTAATGATATCGCCTGGTTGCGCTGGCAAGTACTGTTTCAAGAAGTCTGAGAATTTTCTCTCCCCAATGAAGCAGATGCCGGTGCTATCTTTCTTATCGTGCGTTACTAGGTCATGCTGTTCTGCGAGTTTGCGCACTTCAGGTTTTTCGATCTCTCCCACTGGGAACAGAGTTTTTGCAATCTTGTCGCCACCAACAGCATACAAGAAGTAGCTTTGGTCCTTGTTAACATCTAAGCCTTTCAATAACCATGCTTCGCTGTCTTTATCCTGCTTGCGCACGTAATGCCCTGTCGCGATGTAGTCTGCACCAAGAGTTAATGCATAATCCAAGAATGCTTTGAACTTAATTTCTTTGTTGCACAAAATGTCTGGGTTGGGTGTGCGACCAGCTTTATATTCCTCTAGGAAATACTCGAATACGCGATCCCAGTATTCAGCTGCGAAATTTGCTTGATGCAGTTTGATCCCAAGTTTGTCGCAGACTGCTTGTGCGTCATTTAGATCTTCAATCGCTGTGCAGTACTCAGTGCCGTCATCTTCATCCCAGTTTTTCATGAATAAGCCTTCAACTTGATAGCCTTGTTGCTGAAGTAAAAGTGCTGATACAGAAGAGTCTACACCGCCTGACATGCCGACGATGACGCGAGTTTCATTGGGAGATTTCATTAAGTACCTTTCGTTAAAACGCTGCGATAGTTAGCGTAGTTGAAGAGCGCGGATTGTAACCGCTTATGGTTAAAAAAACAGCAGTTTGTTTGTTAATGCTCGTAGATGAAATCTAATGGGGTAAGCGGCTTATTTCGTGCATCTTCAAGGCATTTTAAAACCAGAGGGCTGCGAAGATTTTCACTTTCGTTTTGAATTTCCTCAAAGCTCAACCAATGGGCCTCAAGAATGTCGGTATCAAGACTTTGACGCGTATTGCTGATAGGTTTGGCCAAAAAACAATAACGATGATAACAGATGCCGTTTTGAGGCGCTGTGTAGACATAAAGTCCAATTAGACCTACTAGCTCGACTTGCCATGCGGTTTCTTCGAGTGTTTCTCGAACAGCGGCAGTCAAAATAGATTCTCCCTCGTCGACATGCCCTGCTGGTTGGTTAAATACGCGTTTCCCGTGGCTAAGTTCTTCAACCATTAGATATTTACCATCTTGCTCTACCACGCAAGCAACGATGGCATGAGGCGTCCAAATATTTGTCATGACTCAGTTCTTTTCTTTTGATAATTACGAGGTTTGTTACTTTGCTTGGGTAAATGAACTGTTTCTGTTCGCATCTGTCCTGGTTTTAAGTCATCGAGTTTCCAAGGGCCGATGGCATGCCGAATCAGTCTAAGTGTCGGGAACCCTATATGTGCGGTCATTCTGCGAACTTGTCGGTTTCGACCCTCTGTAATGATGATTTCAAGCCAGCTTGTTGGGATGTTTTTTCTGTCGCGTACTGGAGGGTTTCTCTCCCACAAATCCGGAGGGGCGATCAATCGTGCTTTGGCTGGTTTCGTTGGACCATCTTTGAGAGTGACGCCTTTTTGAAGTTTTTCCAAGTCTCTATCATTTGGAATACCTTCGACCTGAACTAAATAAGTTTTGGGTAGCTTGTGTTTTGGATCGGCGATGCGTGACTGCAATTGACCGTCATTGACCAACAGCATTAAACCTTCAGAGTCGTAATCAAGGCGACCAGCTGGATACATGTCTTTGGTTTTGATGAATTGGGCAAGTGTGGACCTGCCTTCACGATCAGTGAATTGAGACAAGACGTTGAAGGGTTTGTTGAATAACAGTAGGTCAGCCATAAACTCGCTCGCAGATTACGTGCGAAGTCTACCAGAGCTATTCAAACAAAAGTAACTTTCTGAGGCGCACGAGAACGCCCCAGAATCACTAATAGCAACCCTTACATTATAGGGGCTTTAGCTTCTTCAATGTTTGAAGAAGTTTCGGAAACAGCCGCGATGCTCGGCGCTGCTTGTTCTTCTACTGAAATTACTTCGTCGTCAAGATTCGCTACTTGATTTTGTGCGACTTCTGCTGACTGTATATTTACAGCGTGCACGCCTTTGTTGCTCGGCTGTTTTTCAAACATCACCGACTGTCCAGCTTTTAAGGTTTTATACCCATCCATTTGAATTGATGAGAAGTGTGCGAATAGGTCTTCAGTGCAGCCGTCTTCAACGATAAATCCATATCCCTTTGCGTTGTTAAACCACTTAACTTTACCTTGGTACATGAGGTGACTCCCGTGTCGTTTGCAGGGTCTAGTTCCAACCACCTAGATAATCCTGCTGCGTTTTATTTTTATTCGTAAGCTGTAACGTGTTATTTGTTACAGCGTGTTAATTCTGGTTGGTTTTTAAACAGTGTCAAGTTCTTCTAACGAAAAAATTGACTCATCACACAAATCAGTTTTCAGAATTTCACAAATTTAATCCTGAGAACGGAATTGATGGTGCAAACTGTTAGGTGACACTTTGCGATGTAAAATAATGTTGAAATAGGCCGATTTGACGGTTTAAACGTATTGAAATATGTGAATGTGAACCCATTTAACATTTGTGTAAAAAAACGTTTCGGGTAATGAGTAAGTTGAAAGATAGTCTACTAGTATTGAATCAGGGCTC
Source organism: Oleiphilus sp. HI0066 (assembly GCF_001635725.1). NCBI lineage: Bacteria > Pseudomonadati > Pseudomonadota > Gammaproteobacteria > Oceanospirillales > Oleiphilaceae > Oleiphilus > Oleiphilus sp. HI0066. Next base: position 1,304 of record NZ_LWFH01001356.1, on the reverse strand, counting down.
AGATGTGGACCCGAGCCAACCGAATCAGGATGATGGATTGCTTTTGGCGCCAGATAAACCGGCACTGAAACGCCCCTCGATGTACCAGGTGGTGATGTTAAATGATGACTTCACACCCATGCACTTTGTTGTTGAAGTGCTGGTTCGATTTTTCGCAATGAACGAAGAGAAGGCTACGCAAGTCATGTTGGCCGTACATACACAAGGAAAAGCAGTGTGTGGGATTTATTCGAAAGACATTGCCGAGACCAAAGTGGCGCAAGTAAATGAATACTCAGCTGAGTGCGATCATCCGCTACTTTGTGAACTGCAGAAGCAAGATTAACCTGGATTGGTCGGGGTACAAATATGCTAAGTAAAGATTTAGAGCTAACGCTAAATGAGGCATTTAAGAATGCTCGAGACAAACGTCATGAGTTCATGACGGTTGAGCATTTGCTACTAGCCTTGCTAGATAACGACTCTGCCTTAAAGGTTTTAGATTCATGCGGTGTTGAGCTCGCAATACTTCGTCAAGAGCTGACAGAGTTTGTTGATTCAACAACGCCTTTAATTCCAAGCGCCGACGACGAGCGCGAAACACAGCCTACTTTGGGCTTTCAACGTGTCTTACAGCGCGCTGTTTTCCATGTTCAATCTTCTGGGAAGAAAGAAGTTACTGGTGCAAACGTACTGGTGGCTATTTTTAGTGAGCAAGAAAGCCAAGCGGTATATGTGCTGAAAAAGCAGAATGTGGCGCGTATCGATGTCGTGAATTTCATTTCACACGGTATCTCGAAAGTTCCTGGGCAAGCTGAAGAGCAAAACACTGATTCAGAAATGGCTGAAGAAAGTGCCGAGGGTTCTGGCCAAAGCAATCCGCTTGAAAGCTATGCTGAGAATTTGAATGAAGTTGCGCTACAAGGACGCATCGATCCTTTGATTGGACGCGATCACGAAGTAGATCGTGTTGTTCAAATTCTTTCTAGACGTCGCAAAAATAACCCGCTTTTGGTGGGTGAAGCTGGTGTCGGTAAAACTGCGATTGCAGAGGGCCTAGCTAAGAAGATTGTTGAGAATGAGGTTCCTGAGATCATTGCAAATGCTGAAGTTTATTCTTTGGACTTGGGTGCTCTTTTAGCTGGAACTAAATATCGCGGTGATTTTGAGAAGCGGTTCAAAGCGCTATTAGCAGAGCTTAAGAAACGCGAGCACGCGGTTTTATTCATCGATGAGATTCACACGATTATTGGCGCTGGTTCAGCATCCGGTGGTGTCATGGATGCTTCTAACCTACTTAAGCCATTGTTGAGCTCAGGTGAGGT